>DASYCS010000247.1:0-17231 GCA_036500025.1 Mesorhizobium sp.
GAGATGTTCCTGGAGCGGGTAAACAACCACGCGCGGGCAAACCTGCTCTACGATCCCTCGCACTTCGTTTTGCAGCAGCTCGACTATCTCGACTACATCGACATCTATCATGAGCGCATCAAGGCGTTTCACGTCAAGGACGCCGAGTTCAACCCGACCGGGCGGCAGGGCGTCTATGGCGGCTTCCAGAACTGGGTGGACCGCGCCGGGCGCTTCCGCTCTCTGGGCGACGGGCAGGTCGATTTCGGCGCGATCTTTTCCAAGCTGACCGCCTATGATTTCGACAGCTGGGCGGTGCTGGAATGGGAATGCGCGCTCAAGCACCCGGAGGACGGCGCGCGCGAGGGCGCGGAGTTCATCAAGCATCACATCATCCGCGTCACCGATCATGCGTTCGATGATTTTGCCGGCGCCGGCACCGACGATGCGGCCAACCGCAAGATGCTCGGGCTGGCATAGGGAGGCGACATGGCGATCGAGGGCAGCAGGCAGCAAGCACAGGCCGGGCGCATCAGGCTTGGCATGGTCGGCGGCGGGCAGGGCGCGTTCATCGGCGCGGTTCACCGCATCGCCGCGCGCATCGACGACCAGTTCGAACTGGTGGCTGGCGCGCTGTCTTCCGACGCGGCGCGCGCCAAGGCATCCGCCGAGGAACTGGGCATCGCGCCCGAACGCTCCTATGCGTCCTATCAGGAGATGGCCAGGGCGGAAGCCGCTCGGCCGGACGGCATCGAGGCGGTGTCGATCGTCACGCCCAACAACGTTCATGCGCCCGCCGCCCGCGCCTTTCTGGAAGCGGGCATCCACGTCATCTGCGACAAGCCGATGACCACCACGGTCAAGGAAGCCGAGGCGCTGGTCGAGCTGGTAAAGCAGACCGGCAAGGTCTTCGTCCTGACCCACAATTACACCGGCTATCCGATGATGCGGCAGGCGCGCGCCATGGTGGCCGCCGGTGAACTGGGCGACATTCGCGTCGTGCAGGTCGAGTACCCGCAGGACTGGCTGACCGAGCGCGCCGAGCTTTCCGGCTCCAAGCAGGCCGAATGGCGCACCGACCCCAAACGCTCCGGCGCGGGCGGCTCCATCGGCGATATCGGCACGCATGCCTATAATCTCGCCGCCTTCGTCACCGGGCTGACGACCGACGAATTGTTGGCGCAGCTGACGACCTTCGTGCCGGGCCGCCAGCTGGACGACGATGTGCAGATCATGCTGCGCTACCGGGGCGGCGCGCGCGGCATGCTGTGGGCGAGCCAGGTGGCGGTCGGCAATGAAAACGGCCTCAAGCTGCGCGTCTACGGCTCCAAGGGCGGGCTGGAATGGACGCAGGCCGACCCGAATTACCTGTGGTTCACCCGCTTTGGCGAGCCGAAGCAGCTGCTCACCCGCGCCGGGGCCGGCGCATGGCCGCAGGCAGCGCGCGTCAGCCGCATACCGGGCGGACACCCGGAAGGCTATCTGGAAGGCTTCGCCACCATCTATGCCGAGGCGGCCCGCGCCATTCGCGCCGCGCGCAGCGGGGCCGCGCCCGATGCCGATGTGATCTATCCGACGGTGCAGGACGGGCTGGACGGAATGCGCTTCATCGAGGCGGCCGTCGCCTCCTCGCAGGGCGGCAATGTGTGGACGAAAGTCGGATGAGCCCTTTCGCCGACCTGCCCCCCGTCAATGCCGGCGTGCCTTTGCTTGAAGCCGTCGGGCTGTCGAAGTCGTTCGGCCCGGTGCAGGTGCTGAAGGACATCAGCCTTGGCGTCAATGCCGGCGAGGTGCATGCCATCATCGGCGAGAACGGCGCCGGCAAGTCGACGCTGATGAAGCTTTTGTCCGGCCATTTGCAGCCGACGCATGGCGAACTGCATATTGGCGGCGAGACGGTGGCGCTGACCGGGCCGGTCGACGCAGAGCGGCGCGGCATCGTTCTGGTGCATCAGGAAATCCTGCTCGCGCCCGACCTGACGGTGGCGCAAAACGTCTATCTCGGCCGCGAACTGCACAAGCCGGGCCTCGTCGGGGGTATCGTCGTTGACGACCGCGCCATGAACGCCGGCGCGCGCCAGGCCGTGCGCGACCTTGGCGCGGATATCGACCCGGACGTGGTGGTGGGGCGGCTTTCCATCGCGCAGCGCCAGCTTATCCAGATCGCGCGGGTGCTGCTTGTGCCGCACCGCGTGGTGATTTTCGACGAGCCGACCGCCTCATTGACGCCGGTGGAGACGGATGCGCTGCTGAAGGTCATCACCGACATTCGCGCCAAGGGCGTTGGCGTGTTCTACATCTCGCACCGGCTGCCCGAGGTGAAGGAGATCGCCGACAAGGTGACGGTGCTGCGCGACGGCCGGCTGGTCGCCAGCCATCCGGCATCCGAGCTGGAGCCGGTTGACATGGCGCGCCTGATGGTCGGCCGCGACGTGGCCAAGCTCTATCCCGACCGACAGGCGGAAACGGGGCGCGAAACCGTGCTGGAAGTCGAGGACTTCTCCGTTCCGGGCTATGCGCAAAACGCCTCGTTCAAGCTGCGCAAGGGCGAGATACTGGGCTTTGCCGGGCTGGTCGGCGCGGGCCGCACCGAATTGATGGAGGGTATTGTCGGGCTTCGGCCTGGCCGTGGCGCGCTGCGCATCGGCGGCAAGCCGGCCCAGTTCGCCAATGTCGATGCCAGCCTCAAGGCGGGCATCGCCTATCTCAGCGAGGACCGCAAGGGCAAGGGCCTGTTGCTGACCGAGGATTTGCGTATCAATCTGACGCTAGCCTCGCTGGACAGGTTCCAGCGCGGGATTCAGATCGACAGCGCCAGGGAGCGCGCCGCGCTCGACAAGGCGATCGCCGAGTTCGACATTCGCGCCAGCCGCAAGGACATGCTGGCCGGCCAGCTTTCGGGCGGCAACCAGCAGAAGCTGCTGCTGGCCAAGATGATGATGACCGATCCCGGCATCATCATCATCGACGAGCCGACGCGCGGCATCGATATCGGCACCAAGGAACAGATCTATAAATTCATCGCCGAGCTTTCGGCGCAGGGGCGCTCGATCATCGTCGTTTCCTCTGAAATGCAGGAACTGATCGGCATTTGCGACCGCATCGTCGTCATGCGCGGCGGCAGGCTGGTCGGCGAGGTCGCTGGCGAACATATGAACGAAAACGAGATCGTCGTGCTGGCGACGGGCGTAAAATCCGGGGAGGCCGCATAGCGGAGCCACAATGACCGACCTCGCAGCGACAAATCAAAAAGTACGCAAATCCTGGAAGGACATCGACCTGCGGGCGGTCGCGCCCTTCGTAGCACTCGCCCTTTTGCTGGTGCTGGGCGCATTTGCCAATCCGAACTTCCTCGGCATCGACAACCTGCTCAACGTCATTACGCGCAGCGCCTTCATCGCCATCATCGCCATTGGCGCGACCTTCGTGATCGCCTCCGGCGGCCTCGACCTTTCGGTCGGCTCGATGGTGGCGTTCGTCGCCAGCCTGATGATCCTGTTCATGAACAGCGGCCTGATCGCCGACTCGGCCCTGATGCTGTTTGCCGCCATGGGCGTGGCCGTCCTCGTTGGCCTGGCCTGCGGGCTTGCCAACGGCCTCGTCACCACGGTCGGGCGCATCGAACCCTTCATCGCCACGCTCGGCACCATGGGCATCTATCGCGGCCTGACCACCTGGCTGTCGCAGGGCGGCGCCATCACGGTGAAGTCGCCGGAAATCCAGACGCTCTACCGCCCGGCCTATTTCGGCGCGGTGCTGGGGGTTCCGGTGCCGATCATCGTCATCGCGGCGGTCGCCCTCATCGGCGCGTTCATCCTGCACCGGACGCGCTATGGCCGCCATGTGCTGGCGGTCGGCTCGAACGAGGACGTGGCGCGCTATTCCGGCATTCCGGTCGACCGCGTGCGCACCGTCACCTACATCATCCAGGGCCTGTGCGTGGCGGTGGCCTGCCTGCTCTACGTGCCGCGCCTCGGCTCCACCTCGGCCACCACCGGCCTGATGTGGGAGTTGCAGGCGATCACCGCCGTGGTGGTCGGCGGCACCGCCTTGCGCGGCGGCGTCGGCCGCATCTGGGGCACGGTGTGCGGCGCGTTCATCCTGGAAATCGTCGGCAACATCATGCTGCTTTCGAACTTCGTCAGCGAATATCTGATCGGCGCTATCCAGGGCGCGATCATCATCATCGCCATGCTCGTCCAGCGTTCGCTGGTGCGGAAATAAAGGATCGGCCGGGCCAACGGGGCACCCGGCCTTTTATGCAACAGACCCTGTTGAACTATGGGAGAAAGAACATGCGCAAACGAATGCTAGGCTTCGCTGCCGTCGCGATGGCAGCCTTGATGAGCGTCTCGTACGCTCAGGACAAGAAGGTGACCATCGGCGTTTCCATTCCGGCCGCCGACCATGGATGGACCGCCGGCATCGTGTTCCACGCCGAGCGCGTCGCCAAGCTTCTGATGCAGGAGCATCCGGGCCTGAACGTCATCGTCAAGACCTCGCCGGACGCCGCTTCGCAGGCGAACGCGGTGCAGGATCTGGCCGTGCAGGGCATCGACGCCCTGGTCATCCTGCCGTCCGATCCAGACCCGCTGGTCAACGCCATCAAGGAAGTCAAGGCCAAGGGCGCCTTCGTGACGCTGGTCGACCGTGCGCCGTCGAGCAACGACGATTCCGTGCGTGACCTCTACATCGCCGGCAACAATCCGGCTCTCGGCGAAGTCGCCGGCAAGTACATCAAGGACACCACGCCCGACGCGCAGGTCGTCATCATTCGCGGCCTGCCGATCCCGATCGACCAGCAGCGCCAGGACGGCTTCGACAAGGGCATTGCCGGCTCCGGCGTCAAGGTTCTCGACCGCCAGTTCGGCAACTGGAACCGCGACGACGCCTTCAAGGTGATGCAGGACTACCTGACCAAGTACCCGAAGATCGACGTGGTGTGGTGCCAGGATGACGACATGGCCGTCGGCGTGTTGCAGGCCATCGAACAGGCCAAGCGCACCGACATCCAGTATGTCGTGGCCGGCGCCGGCTCGAAGGACATGGTCAAGAAGGTCATGGACGGCGACAAGCTCGTTCCCGTCGACGTGCTCTATCCGCCGGCGATGATCGGCACCGCGATGGAACTGACCGCCAACAACTTCTACGATCAGGTTCCGGTGCGTGGCTCGTTCATCCTCGACGCAACGCTCGTCACCAAGGACAACGCCAAGGACTTCTATTTCCCCGATTCGCCGTTCTGATCGCGTTTCGGATAGGGACGGGTCGATGCTCTTCTCGGCCCATTCCAGCAAAACCCGCCGGTCCCGGCGGGTTTTGTCGTTCATGAAAGGCGGCAGCCAGGTTGAACGCCGGAGAGGCAAGGCGCAATCGCGCTTGCCCGCCCGGCCGGTGCCGACCTTCAAACGGCCCGGCATGGATTATTCTTCGCTGGCGGGTGTTCTCCTGTCAGCGCCGTCTTTTCGAGCGGCCGTGGAAGGATATTTCCGATGCATAGGACGTTATTCCTAGTCTGTTCTTTTCTGTGTTCCGCCATGTTTGCCGCCCATGCCGACACCTTGTCGGACCTGCAAGGCCGCTATGCGATCCAGCCATCCTCGCGGGTGGCGTTTTCGGTGGCCCAGGTCGGCGGCGGCGGCATCGACGGCGTTTTCCAGCATTTCTCCGGCACGTTCGACCTGCACCCCGACAATCTCGCCCGCTCCAGCGTGAATTTCTCGCTTCAACCCGGCAGCGTCGCCACCGGCCAGTCGCGCGTCGATGATTTCCTGCGCTCTTCCGCCGTCTTCAATGTGGCCGCCTATCCGGTCATCAGCTTCCGCTCGACGGCGGTTCGCCAGCAAGGCTCCGACCACGCCGTCATCGAAGGCATGCTGACGGCGAGGGGCATCGCGCATCCCGAGACGTTTGATGCGACGCTGGTCAAGCGGCAGGGGCGCACGGTCGCCTTCCATGTCGTCGGCCAGATGCTGCGCTCGCCCTATGGCATGGATGTCGGCACGCCGATCTATTCGAACGTCGCCCGCTTCGACATGGTGCTCGACGGGCAGCGGAAATAATCGTCTCGCCGAAGAAATCTTCCACCGGCGGGATTAATCGCCGCCGGGCGGTGTTGTTGCGATACGGGCGGAAAATCCGCTCGTCTCGAATGCAAAAGAAGAGGTTTTCAGATGATGCGTTCTCTCATATTGGCGGCTGTCATGATGACGGCGGCGATGCCCCTTGCCTATGCGGATGACGACTATGCCGGCGGCGCCATCAAGTCGATGGATACGGCCAAGGGCGAGGTTCTCACCGACGCCAAGGGCATGACGCTCTATACGTTCGACAAGGATGCGGGCGGCGCTTCGAACTGCTACGATGCCTGCGCGACCAAGTGGCCGCCACTGGCTGCGGCAGCCGGTGCTGCGGTAGAGGGCAAGTATACGCTGGTCGACCGCAAGGACGGTTCGAAGCAGTGGGCCTATGACGGCCACCCGCTTTACCTCTGGCAGAACGACAAGAAGCCGGGCGATGTCACCGGCGACGGCGTCGGCGGCGTTTGGCACGCCGCCAAGGAATAGGTTACGGGCAATAGCCCCAGGAACAGCCTATGTCGCAGGTCATGGACGAGATCGAGGAATGCGTGCCGGCGCTCCGGCGCTATGCGCGCGCGCTGACGCACGATCCCGATCGTGCGGACGATCTCGTCCAGGACTCTCTTGAGCGCGCCATCCGCAAGCGTGGCCTGTGGCAGCCTTCGGGTTCCGTGCGCTCCTGGGTATTCCGGATATTGCTGAACGTGCACCGCAACGAGTTGAGAAGGCTGCGGCGCGCGTTCACGCCGGTTTCCCTCGAAGCCCTGCCGGGCGGCGAACCGGCGGGCCTGGACGTGCAGCCGGGCCGGCTGGCGCTGGCCGAGACGGCACGTGCCATGCAGGCGCTGCCGGCCGAACAGCGCGAGGTGCTGCTTCTCGTCGCCGTCGAGGAGATGAGCTATGCCGAGGCGGCGGCGGTGCTTTCGATCCCGCTTGGCACGCTGATGTCGCGGCTGGCCCGCGCTCGTGCCGCGCTTCGCCATATGACGGAGACGGGTGCGCCGAAATTGAGGGCCGTGAAATGAGCAGCGAGGAACACAACATCACACCGCACGACCTTCACGCCTATGCCGATGGCTTGCTGGATGGACCGGCGCGCGCCGCCGTCGAGGCCTATCTGGCGCAAAACCCGGCCGCCGCCGACGAGGTGGAAGGCTGGAAACGGCAAAACGAGACCCTGCGCGCGCTTTACGGCCATGTCGCCGCCGAGCCGGTGCCGGCGCATCTCAACGTCTACCGCGTCGAGCGCGAGAGCCGGATCAAGGCGATGCGCTGGAGCCGGATGGCCGCGGCCGCCGTCATCCTGCTTGGCCTCGGCACGGCTGCCGGCTGGTATGGGCGCGGTTCCTTTGCTGCGGGTGTGCCCGCACAGGTCGCGCTGGTCGACGAGGCGATGGAGGCCCACAGGGTCTATTCAGGCGAAGTCGCGCACCCCGTGGAAGTCTGGGCGGGCGAGAAGGACCATTTGCAGACATGGCTGTCGAAGCGCCTCGCCCGCACGCTGGCCGTGCCCGACCTCAAGGCTGCCGGCCTTGATCTGGTCGGCGGCCGGCTGTTGCCGGCGGCGAGCGGCCCAGCGGCGCAGTTCATGTATGAAGACGACGCCGGACACCGGGTGACGCTCTATATCATCCCCGCGCAGGAGGGCCGCGAGACCTCTTTCCGCTACGCCTCGCTCGACCGGCTTGAAGCGTTCTTCTGGACCGACGAGACGATCAGCTGCGCGCTTGTCGGTGACCTGCCGCGCGCTCGCCTCCAGGAAATCGCCACCCAGGCCTACAAGCAACTGGGGTGACGCGGAATGTTGCGCAACGGCGGTGACACATATGGGAAGGTGTCGATCGCCTTCCACTGGACCATCGCGCTCCTGTTCTTCGGGCAGATCGCGCTTGGCTATCTGACGCAGGCGACGGCAAGCGATCCTCGGCTGCAATTCGACCTGTATCAATGGCATAAGTCGTTCGGCTTCCTCGTGCTGGCGCTGGCTCTGCTGCGGGTGCTTTGGGCCTTGTCGGGCGTCTGGCCACGGCCGCTGCCGGGCGCTGCGCGTGGCGAGGCGGCTGCCGGGCGGGCCGCCCACCTGCTGCTTCTGGCGCTGACGCTGGCCGTGCCGCTTACCGGCTGGGCGATCGCCTCGACCTCGCTGTTGCGAATTCCAAGCTTCATGTTCGATCTTGTGGTCATCCCCGACCTGCCGATGGCGCGTTCCGACGAGATGGAGGCGTTCTGGTCAGGGGCGCATGAATGGCTGGCTTACGGAGCCGGCCTCCTGGCGCTTGTCCATGCAGGCGCGGCCATCCATCATCACCTTATCCGCAGGGACGCGACGTTGAGGCGGATGCTCGGCGCAGGGCCGAGGCCGTGAAACACCGCGCCATCTCTTTGTTTTGGCCGCATTTCCAGACGCAAAACCGTTTCGCACTTTTGCTGGAAATGCTCTAGGAGGCGCTCTTTCGCCCGTGGTGGCCGCTGACCTGAACGCCGTCTTCGGGCCGCAGCAGGAAAAAACCCGGAATGGAAAGAAGCGGGATGATGGCGGCGAACAGGAACACGGTGTGGAAGCTTTCCGGCGTCAACGCCGGGTTTTCCCACGCGACCAGCCCCAGCAGCATCGCGCCGATGGAAACACCAAAGCTGACGCTGAGCTGTTGCAGGACACCGCCGAGGCTGGTTGCGCTGCTGAGCTTTTCGGGCGGAAGATCGGCGTAGGACAAGGTATTCGAGGTCATGAACTGCGCCGCGCGGATCAGCCCGAAAAGCGCGACATAGGCTCCGATCAGCCAGGCGGACGTGTCCGGCTGCAACAGCGCAAATCCGGCGACGGCGGCGGAGCCGGCAAACGCGCTGCCGGTAAGCACCGCGCCGAAGCCGAACAGGCGCAGCATCGAGGGCAGCAGCGGGCGGATCAGCAGCGCGCCCAGGCTGCTGACGAAGGTCAGCGAGCCAGAGGCGACGGGGCTCATGTGGAAGCCGACCTGCAACATCAGCGGCAAAAGGAAAGGCACGCCGTTGAGGCCGACGCGGCAGAGCCCGCCGGCCAGCGTGCCGACCAGGAAAGACCGGAACCGAAACAGCGTCAAGTCGACCGCCGGCGCGGCAATGGTGCGCGCATAGCGCGAGAAGGCCACCAGCAGCAGGATCGCGGCGAGCAGGATGGCGATGACGACCGGCAGCGGGAGCACGGACCTGCCGATGTTTTCCAGCCCGAATTGCAGCAGCGCGACACCGGCGCCGACCATGACGAAGCCGACGAAATCGAAGCGGCGCGGGGCCTCGCCGCGAACGTCCTCGACAAAGCGCAGCGCCAGCAGGATGCCGAGACAGCCGAAGGGAACATTGACGTAGAAGATCCAGCGCCAGGAAGCGTAGGTCGTCAGCACGCCGCCGAGCAGCGGTCCCATGACCGGCCCCATGACGGCGGGAAGCGTCATGTACAGCATGGCGGTGACAAGCTGGCTGCGCGGGAAGCTGCGCAGCAGGATCAGCCGGCCGACGGGCGTCATCATCGCGCCGCCGAGGCCTTGCAGCGCGCGCGTCGCCAGAAGCATCTCGAAACTGTTGGCCAGCCCGCACAGGACGGAGCCGAGCGTGAAGGTAAACAGCGCCAGCGCGAAAATCCGCCGCGCGCCGAACCTGTCGGCGAACCAGCCGCTGACCGGGATGAATACGGCGAGCGTCAGCAGATAGGTGGTGATCGCCAGGTTGAGCCGGATGGGCGTGGTGGCGAGGCTTTTCGCCATTTCGGGAATGGCGGTGGCGATGATCGTGGAATCGAGGTTTTCCATGAAAAACGCGACGGCGACGATCGCCGGGATGATCAGCCGCAGGCGCGGGTCGCGTTCGGTCGCAAACTGGGCCGGGGCAGATGGCATGGTAGAGTCCGTCATGGGGCGTTCCTAAGTCCGGCCCGGTGAATCGGCAACACCCGGCCCGCTTTCGACGTTCACGAATGCGTTGGCGGGCAATGGCTTGGCGAGCCTACCGAGTCGTCAAGCTGGCCAGCGCTTCGATCAGCTAACCGGATTTTCTGCTCCGGACTTATGGCTGGGCGAAGCGCAATGTTCCCGCTAGACGATGACGTAGACCAGTCCCTCGTCGCTGACGACATCGAAGGTTGTCGCCACCAGCCTTTCGCCGGCCTCACAGGGCGATGCGTCGCCCACGGCGGTTTCGTAGCTGCGCACCCTGACGCGCTTCGGGTCGATCTGCGACAGGCCCGTTTCGATATCGAATTCCCAATGGTGCCACGGGCAGCGGATGACCATGTTGCGCCGGCAATAGAGGTGCTGGCCGGGAGCGGTCGCCCGTAGCTCGCCGATCTGGTCGCCCTGCGACAGCGGCCCGCCCTGATGGGGGCATTTGTCGGCCAGCGCGTAGAAAGCGCCGTCGACGTGGAAAACCACGATGGCGCGGCCCGCCACCTCGACCTTCAATCGCCCGCCATCCGGAATGTCGCCGATGGCGGCGACCGCGTGGCGCGTCATCGCGCCGTGCCGTAGAGCGCGGCGGCATTGTCGTGGAGGATGGCGCGCTTCAGTTTCGCATCGATGTGCGGCGGCAGCGAATGGCGCGGATCGTCGAAATCCCAGTGCGGATAGTCGGACGAGAATACCACCCGGTCATGGCCGATCCAGTCGAGCACATCGACGAGGTGGCGCTTGTTTTCCGGCTCCTCCATCGGCTGGGTGGCGACCCACAGATGCTGTTTCAGATATTCGGAAGGCGGCCGCTTGACGTGCGGAACCTCGCTGCGCATGCGCGCCCATATGCGGTCGAGCCGCCAGCCGAGCGCCGGTATCCAGGCAAGGCCGGCCTCCAGCAAAACGATGCGGATGCGGGGGAAGCGTTCGAACAGGCCCTCGAAGATCATGCTGGCCAGCACCGCCTGGGTCGAGGGCGCGTGCTCTGTCATTTCCTCCATGTAGTAGGAGGGCCAGCCGGCGGGCGTGATCGCCTGGCCGGAATAGCCGAAGACATGGATGCCGACCGGCAGGTCGGCCGCCTGCGCCGCCTCGAAGATCAGCCAGTAGCGGCGCTGGCCGAGCAGTTCGGCGGTGCGGCTTAGCAGAAGCACCTGCGCGAAGCGGCGGTCGCCCGCGAAATGCTCGATCTCGGCGCGGGCAAGCTCGGCGTTCTCGTAAGGCACGCAGATCGAGCACTTCAGCCGGGGTTCCGGCGCGTTGTAGAGGTCGAGCTGCCACTGGTTGGTGGCGCGGCACAAGGCTGCCGAATAGTCGTCGCCCAGCACGCCCTGGCCGGTCGGCCAAAGCGGGTTCATGATGCCGAATTCCATGTCGTAGAGGTCGAGCAGCTGGCTTTGCAGCAACCCGACATCCGAGCCGGGCAGGCCGCCATCGTCCGGCCAGCTGTCGCGCCGCGACGAGGCGGGCGCGGCTTTCGGGTAGGGGTTGCCGTCCTGATAGCCCATGCGGTAGCGCAGGCCATAGGTTGCGAGATGCGCCTTCCAGCGTTCGCTTAAGAACGGCATGAGGTCGTTCACCGAAGTCAGCTTGGGGTGAACGTCGCAGTCGATGATCTTTTGCGTGACGGGCGTTTGCGAAGTCGCGGCCGGCTGGTGCAGGTTCATGGGCGGACCTCCGACAGGCGAGGGTAGGTGGCGGCGGGGTTTTCGACCGCGATCTTGCGCACCATGGCGGCATCGAAGCCGGCCGGCAGCATGGCGTCGCCATCGAACTGCCAGTGCGGATAATCCGACGAAAACAACAGCATCTCGTCCGATCCGATGTGGTCGATGAGACGCGACACGATGTGCGGATCGTCGGGAACGTCGAAAGGCTGGGTGGTCAGGCGCACATGGTCGCGGATGATTTCCGCCGGCGGCCGCTCGACCCAGGGCGTCTCGAAGCGCAGGCCCTTCCAGAACTTGCCGAAGCGCCACAGGAAAGCGGGCAGCCAGCTGATGCCGGATTCCAGCAGCACGACCTTCAGCGAGGGGAACTGCGTGAAGACGCCTTCCGAGACAAAACTGGCAAGCTGCGTCTGCATGATCTGCGATTGGGCCGCGTAATCCTCCGCCACCGTGTTCGGCCACCCAAGCGAGGTGACAGGGTGGTGGTAGGCGCTGCCGGCATGGATGCCGATGGGCAGGCCGTGTCGCGCGGCGGCCTCGTACAGCGGCCAGTAGCTGCGATGGCCATAGGGCATGTGGGCGGCGGCCGGCAGCAGGATTTGCACGAAGCGGCGGTCGGCGGCGCAGCGCTCCACTTCGGCAATCGCCGCTTCGATATCCTGTAACGGCGCCACGATGGAGGCGCGCAGGCCCGGATGCCTGTCCAGCCACTCGAACCGCGTCCAGTCGTTCAGCGCCCTGGTCACGGCGATGGCCATGTAGCTGTCGTAGAGCATGTGGACGCCGCAGAGATTGTTCAGGATGCCCGTCTCCGCGCCGGGCCTGTCGAGCGCCTCTCTCGCCAGCCGCTCGGGCGTGTTCGACAGGCCGCCGCTTTCATCGCGCCAGTCGGGGCGACAGGTCAGCGGCGCATTGGCGGGGTAGGCGATGCTGTCGAGCTGGCCAATGCCGCGCGCCGCGATCAGGTCCTGCCATACGTCGGCCAGATAGGGCATCAGCTGGCTCATCGTCGGATTGGGGTGGTGGATGTCGCAATTCACGCTGCCCTTCGGCAGCAACGCGGTTGCGGTTTCCATCGACAATGCCATTTGCCTGAACCTTCGGTATAAGCGCCTTGCGAAACCTTTGCCGGCAAGGGTGACGGATTGCCGCCCATGGCTGCATCATTTTCCCGCCAATATTGACGAATTTTCCGCCTGTTTTCACTTGCACGCGGCGCGTCTAGGTCGTGGGCCGGCGCTCGTGCGAGGGCAGGCAGGCGAAGCGCGCGCGATAACTCTGCGCGAAATAAGACTGCGAGGAAAAGCCGGTATCGAGCGCGACGCGCAGGATCGGCAGCGGCGTTTGCCGCAGCAGCGCGCGCGCCCGCTCCAGCCGCAGGCCGATATAATAGCGGCCGGGCGTCGTCTTCATTTCGGCGGCGAACAGCCGCTCCATTTGCCGCGCCGACAGGCCTGCGGCCTTGGCCAGTTTTTCGATGGAAAGCGGATTTTCCAGATTGTCGGCCATCAGTTCGATGACCTGGCGCAGCACCGGGGATTTGGTGGCCAGGTCGCGCCCCGGACCGACGCGCTGGCGGTCGCTGGTCTGGCGGACACGCTCATGCTGGAACTGCCCGGCCACCTCGTCGGCGATGGGCGCGCCCAGATCGCGCCGGATGATTTCAAGGAACAAATCCATCGAGGTCGTGCCGCCCGCCGAAGTGTAGCGCTTGGCGTCGATCTCGTAGACATTGGCGCTGCATTCGATGTCGGGGAAGCTTTCGCGAAAACCGGCGCGGTTCTCCCAGTGGATGGTGCAGCGGTGGCCGTCGAGCTGCCCAGACTGCGCCAGTATATGGCTGCCCAGCGTCAGCGCACCGAGCGCCGCGCCGGCTCTGCCCCATCGGCGCAAGGCGGACAGGACCGCGGCTTTCTCGGGCACGTCGATCTGCGTTCCGGCGCAGACGAAGACAATATCGCAGGCAGGCACGTCCTTCAGCGAATGATCGACGTTGAGCTTCATGCCGTTGGAGGCGATCACCGGCTGGCCGTCGAAAGAGATCGTCACCCAGCGATAGAATTGCCGCCCAAGTGTGTGGTTGGCCGTACGCATCGTATCGACGGCGGCGGCAAGGCTGAACATCGGGAAGCGATGAACGAGCAGAAATCCGATGACGCGCATTTCCGAAGTGGCCTCTGCGGCATTTACATTCGTCAATTTTTTCTCGGCCGCTTGAAGACAATGCAGGCTTGGACAGATGGTTCGGCATCGAACGTATCATTCGGGCCGGCCGGCGCAAATGTCCCGACGGCCTGCGCCATGTATTTGGCAAGAGGCTTGCCCCGCCGCCCGTCCTACAGCTTTGTATGATGAAATCGGAAGGCGCGCTCGGCGGCCTGCGCGAGCCGCCGGGGTAGACGGCGTTGATTTTCGCGCGCTCTGCCTTCACCGCTTCAGTCAGCGCTTCCATCCGCTCAGCATCAAGACCGTCGCGCGTGACAGTCGCCCGGCCGTACCAACCCGAAATCGGCCACCGCCATGCGCGCCGTTTCATCACCTGCAAGCAGCATGCCGGTCGACGCGGCCGCTTCCCTCAGCGGTCATACCGGCGCGGAAAGGCGAAAGTCGAAGCCGGGCCGTTTGCGGCGGCCCCTTTTTGGGACCGCCGTTGTTTGAGTTTTTTACACCGCCAGATCGTCGGGCAGCAGCGCGTCGGGCAGGTTCTGGTAAGCGACCGGGCGCAGGAAGCGGCGGATGGCCAGCGTGCCGACCGAGGTTGTCGCGGTGTTCGTGCTGGCGGGGTAGGGGCCGCCATGCATCATGGCGTCCACCACTTCGACGCCGGTTGGAAAACCGTTGGCCAACAGCCGGCCGGCCTTCTGTTCGAGGATCGGCACCAGCCCGCGCGCCTGCTCGGTATCGCCGGCGTCGATCTGCAAGGTGACGGTCAGTTGGCCATGCAGGCCCTCGGCGATGGCCGCCATCTGGCCGGCGTCGCTGGCGCGCACGACGACGCCGAGCGGGCCGAAGACCTCCTCGCCAAGTTCGGGATTGGCCATGAAGGTCTCGCCGTCGGTGACGAACAGGGCAGGGGCGGCGTTGCGGTCCTGCGCTGCGCCTTCATAGGCCGAACGCACCGCGTTGCTGGCGGCGATGCGCGCCGCGCCGCGCCGGAACGCCTCGGCGATGCCCGTCGTCAGCATCGGCTGCGCGGCGATGCCGGCCAGCGCCGTGCGCGCTTCCTGCTCGAAAATATCGGCGGGTTCGCCGTCCTCGATCACGACGATGCCCGGATTGGTGCAGAACTGGCCGACGCCCATCGTCAGCGATCCGGCCCAGCCCTTTGCGATTTCGGCGGCGCGGGCGCGCGCGGCCTGCGGCAGGACGAACATCGGGTTGACCGAGCCAAGCTCGCCGAAGAACGGGATCGGCTCTTCGCGCCGCGCCGCCAGGTCGAACAGCGCGCGCCCGCCGCGCAGCGAACCGGTGAAGCCGACCGCCTTGATCAGCGGATGGGTGACCAGCGCCTCGCCGGCCTCGTTGGTGTTCGACTGCACCAGCGCGAACACGCCGGGGTGCTGGCCGGTCTTCTTTATGGCTTCGAGGATCGCCTCGGCGACGATCTCGCCGGTGCCGGGGTGGCCCGGATGGCCCTTGACGACGACCGGGCAGCCGGCGGCCAACGCGGCGGCGGTGTCGCCGCCGGCGGTGGAGAAGGCGAGCGGGAAATTCGACGCACCGAACACGCCGACCGGGCCGATGGGCCGCTGCACCAGCTTGATACCGGGGCGCGCCGCCGGCTTGCGCTCGGGCAGCGCTGCGTCATGGCGGCGGTCGAGGTAAGCGCCGTCGCGGATGTGGCTGGCGAACAGCCGCAGTTGGCCGGTGGTGCGGCCGCGCTCGCCTTCCAGCCGCGCTTCAGGCAGGCCGGTTTCGGCCGAGCCGATGGCGGTGATGGCCGCGCCGCGCGCATCGATCGCCTCGGCAATCGCTTCGAGGAAGGCGGCGCGGCTTTCGCGCGAGGTCCAGCCATAGACCTTGAACGCTTCGGCGGCGGCCTTTGCGGCGCGGTCGATTTCAGCGGTGGCGCCGAGCGAGAAACGATGCGCCTCGCCCTTGGCCGGATCGGAGGCGAAGGTCGCTTCACTTGCCACCCATTGGCCGGCGATAAGATGTTTTCCGTGCAGCGTATGGGCCTGCGTCATGATTGTGGTCCTAATCCTCGAATGCTTCGACGGTTTGCCGCTCCCCCAGCATGAAAGCGTCGGCGACATGGACAAGCGGCGCGAGGTCGACATCGACCTCGCCTGATCGCACCAGTTCGGCAAAGCGGCGGTAGATGCCGGCATATTCGCGATCGTCCTCGACCACAACCGGCTTTTCGTCGATTGTCATTTCAGCGCCGCCTTTCGACAGAACAAGCCGGCCCTCGGCGGTGGCGACCTCGATATCCCAGGTCTGCGGTCCGGTCTGGCGCCAGTCGAAATCGGCGCTGGCCGTCACGCCGTCCTCGCCTTCGAAGGCCAGTTGCGCGGCGATCGGGGCTGCGCGCCCTGCCGGGAATTCGAGGTTCGAACGCACCAGATGCATCGGCCTCGGCAAGATCGCGGTGAAGATGGAAAGCGCATTGATGCCGGGGTCGAAGACGCCCAGCCCGCCCGGCTGCCAGATCCAGGCCTGGCCGGGGTGCCAGCGCCGCACATCTTCCTTCCAGGTCACGGTAACGTGCCGGATGGTCTTGTCGGCCAGCCAGCGCCGCGCCGGCTCGACGGCCGCGGCAAAGCGCGAATGCCAGGTGGCAAACAGCGCAAGACGCCTTTCGCTCGCCATTTCCACCAGCGCCTGAACCTCGCTGAGCGTCGCGCCCGGCGGCTTTTCCAGGAGCACATGGCGGCCGGCGCGCAGCGCCTTGGCGGCTGCCTCAAAGCGCACCTGCGGCGGCTGGCAAAGCGCCACCGCCTGAATGTCGGGGCGGTTGCCGAGCAGCGCCTCGATGCTGTCGAACGCCTCGACGCCGTCAATGGCGCCGCTGCGGCTGGCGGTGGCCGCAAGCTGGAATGCCGGATTGCCGAGGATCGACGGCACATGCTGGTCGCGTGCGATCTTGCCGACGCCGACGATTGCCAATGAGATTGGGGCCGGGGAGATAGGGGCCGGCGAAGTGGGCTTAGTGGCTGTCACGGGGCACCGCCTTTCCGCGTCCGCCCTTGAGGAAGTCGAAATCCGCGCCGGTGTCGGCGCCCTGCACATGGGTTGCGAACAGCCGGGCATAACCGCTTTCGGGCACCGCCATCGGCGCCGTCCACGCCGCCAGCCTGGCGGCGATTTCCGCTTCCGGCACATCGAGATGCAGCCGGCGTCCCGCCACGTCCACCTCGATCATGTCGCCATTGCGCACGATGGCCAGCGGCCCGCCGACCGCAGCTTCGGGCGAAACATGCAGCAAAACGGTGCCGTAGGCTGTGCCGGACATACGGGCGTCGGAAATGCGCACCATGTCGGTGATGCCCTTGCGCAGCACCTTCGGCGGCAGGCCCATATTGCCGACCTCGGCCATGCCGGGATAGCCGCGCGGGCCGCAATTCTTCATCACCATGATG
>DASYCS010000248.1:0-4029 GCA_036500025.1 Mesorhizobium sp.
CTTCCTGATCGATTCGGGCACCGCGCTCAACAGTCCCTCCTGGCAGGCCTCGGTCGGCGACATCGTTCCCCGCTCGAAAGTTCCGGCGGCCATCGCGCTCAATTCGCTTGGCTTCAACCTGACGCGCAGCGTCGGCCCGGCAATAGGCGGCATCATCGTCGCCGCCGCTGGTGCCGCCGCCGCCTTCGCGGCCAACGCCCTGAGCTACATCGCCTTGATCGTCGTTCTGTTTCGCTGGAAGCCGCAACTGGCGGAAAACACGCTGCCGCGCGAATCGCTGGGCGCCGCCATGGGTGCCGGCCTGCGCTATGTCGTCATGTCGCCGAATATCGGCACGGTGCTGGCGCGGGCGTCGGCCTTCGGCTTCACCGCCGGTTCGGTGCTGGCCCTTTTGCCGCTCATCGCGCGCGACCTTATCCATGGCGATGCGCTGACTTATGGCATCCTGCTCGGCGCGTTCGGCGTCGGCGCGGTCTGCGGCGCGCTCACCAGCGTGCGGTTGCGCCAGATGCTGTCCAGCGAGACGATGGTGCGCTGGGCCTTCGCCGGCTTTGCGCTTTGCGCCTTCAATGCCGCTTTCAGCCATCATACCTGGCAAACGGCGATGGGCCTTTTCATCGGCGGCGCGTGCTGGGTGATCGCGCTTTCGCACTTCAACGTCACCGTGCAGATGTCGACGCCGCGTTGGGTGGTGGGCCGGGCGCTGTCGATCTACCAGACCGCGAATTTCGGCGGCATCGCGCTTGGCAGCTGGGTATGGGGCGTGGTGGCGGATGCGCATGGCGTGGATACCGCGCTTATCGCGGCGAGCCTCACTATGCTGGCCGGCGGCGCGCTCGGCCTGCTGCTGCCGCTGCCGGAACATGCCGCGCTCAATCTCGATCCGCTCAACCGCTGGACGGAGCCGATGCTGGCCCTCGACCTCAAGCCGCGCAGCGGCCCGATTGCGATCATGATCGAATATACGATCGAGGAGAAGGACCTGCCGGAATTCATCGCGCTGATGGCCGAGCGCGGGCGCATTCGCCGCCGCGACGGCGCCCGCAACTGGACGCTGGGGCGCGACCTCGCCGACCCGCAATTGTGGACGGAAAGCTACCACACGCCGACCTGGCTCGATTACATCCGCCACAACAAGCGCGCCACCCATGCCGACGCGGCGATCACCGAGCGCATCCGCGCGCTGCACAGCGGCAGCGAACTGCCCCGCGTTCGCCGCATGATCGAACGCCCGACCAGCGCCGATCATGGCCTGGGCGCACCGGCCGGTCGCAGCGACCGGCACTGAGCGCCGGAGAGTGTCCTGACGTCAGCTGCCCTCGCCTGAAAGATCGCGGCGCGCCTTGTCCAGTTCCTCGGCATAGCGGCGCATCAGGTGGCCCTCGGTAAGAAGCCCGACGACCACACGGTCGGTAAAGTCCTTGACCACCGCCAGTTCTTCGCTGCCGGCGCGCTGGAAAGTTTCGGCGGCCGATTGAACGTTCATGGTGGGCACCAAAACCGCATCCCGGAACTTCGCCAGCGAAAGCACGGAGCTATCTCCCTCCGAAAGGTCGCTGTGCGCATCGGCGACGATGAGCACGCCCGCATAGCGGCCCTCGTCGTCGATGGCGATGACGCGCTGCGCCGAGCCCAGCGGCACCGCCTTGCGGAAAGCCGAAAGCGTTGTCGAGCCGTCGATGGTCTTGACGTCCTTGCGCATCATTTTTTCGACGGTCAGGCTGCGCATCCAGCCGATATCGTTGGCGCTGCGGATGGTTTCCCCGCGAAGATGGAACCGCCATGTCGAGAAGGAGTAGCCGAACGTTTCCCGAACGAGTATGGCCGCCATGATCGAGGCCGCCAGGACCACGCCGGTCAGCGTCAAGTCGCGGGTCGATTCCAGCGCCAGGAACGTCATCGTCAACGGACCGCCGACGACGCCGACCGCCAGCGAAGTCATGCCGACGACCGCCGCGACCGACGGATCGATGCCTATGCCCGGCAAGGCGAAGGCCATGACGCCGGCAAACATCTTGCCCAGCAGCGCGCCTAGGAACAGTGAGGCGAAGAACAAGCCGCCGCGAAAGCCCGACCCCAGCGAGATCGCCGACGCCGCCAGCTTCAACAGGAAGACGCTGGTGACCACGGCAAGCCCGTAGTTCATCGCGAATTCGCGATGCAGCGCGCCATGGCCGCTGGACAGCACCTGCGGCGTTATAAGCCCCAGCAGGCCGACCGCGCAGCCGCCGAAAAACGGCCGCAGCGAACCGTTTATCCTCATCTTGACGAACAGCCGCTCCGTCAGCGTCACCAGATACATGATCGCTATCGATACGCCGCCGCCCAGCAATCCCAGAATGATGAACGGCACGTACTGGCTGGCGGTCAGCGCCGGCAAGCCAGACAGTTCGAGCGGAAACGGCGCGCCGCCAAAAATCTCGGCGGTCAGCGATGCGCTGATGGCAGCCGCCATCACCGGCGCGACATTGCCGACCGAATAGATGCCGATCACCAGTTCGAACCCGTAAAAGGCCCCGGTCAGCGGTGCGTCGAAGGCAGCCGCTATGGCCCCGGCCGCGCCGCAGCCGACCAGAATACGCGCATCGTTACGGCGTAGCCGAAACAGCCGCGCCAGACGCGATGCGAGGCCGGACCCAACCTGCGTATAGCCCGCCTCCAGCCCGACCGACGCGCCGAAGCCGCTGGAAATCATCGTCTGGACGGCGATGATGAACGTATCGGTCAGCGACATGCGCCCGCCATAAAGCGCATTGGCCTCAATGGGATCGATGGGCGTGCGAAACTTCCATTTCCGCAGACAGATGATTGTCAGCCCGAGTATCGCGCCGCCGATTGCCGGCATCAGCGCCTGCAACGGGCTTTGCAGCGCAAACATCGCCGACAGCCGCGCGCCGGGTTGCAGTCCAAACAACAGCCAATGCAGGCTCTGCACCATCTGGCTCATCGCCGTCACCATGACGCCGGCGACCACGCCGACAATCACCGCCAGGCCGACAACCGCGATGCCCCGCGCCTGAAGCACGGGGATGGATCGCATGAGTACGACGCGAAGGCGACGGGCGCGCGTGATGGAAGAATTTACGGAGTTCACATACGGCTCCGGCGAAGGCTTTGCAGCGCTGATACGCCTAGCCTATGTCCATGGCAAGGCGGCCTTCCCACCCTCGCGCAAGCTTGAACGGCTAAGGCTTGATGGTCCGGGCATCCGTCTTGCGCCCGGCGA
This sequence comes from Mesorhizobium sp., assembly GCA_036500025.1. Lineage (GTDB taxonomy): Bacteria > Pseudomonadota > Alphaproteobacteria > Rhizobiales > Rhizobiaceae > Mesorhizobium. The sequence continues at coordinate 3,227 of DASYCS010000248.1, forward strand.
CGATTTTTGCCCGGAGTAATGATGGCGATCAGCGAGAGCATTTCGGCCGGCGCGCTGCCCAAGAACAGCCGCGACATTTTCTTCGCGCTCGGCATCGTCTTCATCCTGGCCGTGCTGTTCCTGCCGATCCCGGCCTTCCTCATCGATGTGGGCTTGGCCTTTTCGATCGCGCTGTCCGTGCTGATCCTGATGGTGGCGCTGTGGATTCAGCGCCCGCTCGACTTCTCGTCGTTTCCCACCATCCTGCTTATCGCCACCATGCTGCGGCTGTCGCTCAACATCGCCACCACGCGCATGATCCTGTCGCACGGCAATGAAGGCACCCATGCTGCCGGCTATGTCATTTCCGGCTTTTCCAAGCTGGTCATGTCGAGCGATTTTGTCATCGGCCTGATCGTCTTCATGATCCTGATTGTGGTGAATTTCATCGTCATCACCAAGGGCGCCACGCGTATCGCCGAAGTCGGCGCGCGTTTCACCCTCGACGCCATTCCCGGCAAGCAGATGTCGATCGACGCCGACCTTTCCGCTGGCATGATCGACGACAAGACCGCCCAGCTTCGCCGCCGCGAACTGGAAGAAGAAAGCTCGTTCTTCGGTTCGATGGACGGCGCTTCCAAATTCGTGCGCGGCGACGCCATCGCCGGCCTCATCATCACGGCCATCAACATCGTCGGCGGCATCGCCATCGGCTATATCCGCCATGGCATGGGCATCGGCGAGGCAGCCGATGTGTTCATCAAGCTGTCGGTCGGCGACGGCCTTGTCACCCAGATACCGGCGCTCATCGTTTCGCTTGCCGC
>DASYCS010000249.1:0-5775 GCA_036500025.1 Mesorhizobium sp.
CGGCGAGCGCTCCGCTACCAAATAAAAAGAGCGGCTGTCCGGCACGACACGGCTGGCCTACGCCGGCCAAAGATCGTCAGCCGTCACACGGCCGGCAGCGGCTCCATGGCCTTGATCGCCCATGATGGCGATGATCAACTAAGCAACCCCGGCCGCCTTCTGAACCAGTTCCAGGACTTGCGACGGCGTCAGATTGTGATCGACGTTCTCGGCGTCCCGGAAAATCGTGATGGTTGCCACATCGCCCAGTGGCACCGCAGCCAGCGCGCCAAGGCCTAGGCCCTGAAGGTTGTACACGTCTACCTCGTGGCCTTGGACCGGTATGTCGCCGACGCCTGCGACCGTCACCGTCGTGCCGGCAGCGATGCGGCGCTCGCGCTCGATGTTGATGGCCGCATGCTTGTCGGCCGCCTTGATCTTGCGCACCAAACTCCCGCTGCTTGTTCGATGCCAAATGAAATTGCGCGAACGATGGCTGGCGTTCTGGTCTGTTCAACACCCATTGAAAGCCTCGTTTTCCGGGCTTCTCTCGCCTGTTCCCACCAAATCCCGGCTATTCCCGGTTAAACCCTTCTAGTACCAACTGATCTTGCGTCTCACACTTCTGTTCTCACGTTGCCTTGACTCGGCGCGAGCAGCAACCCCTCTCCCATCATCCCGGAAACCGCGTGGAGCGCAGCGGCACGCGGCTGTCCGGGATCCATGCCGTGACGATAACGATCCATGCAGAGTTCAATCCGGAGGCATTACGGCATGGATCCCGGCTCTCGCCTCGGCATCCTGCGGGTGCTCGGCAGCGGCCGGGATGACGGGCCTAGGCGGAAGGTGTCTCGGCCGCTTTTTCGGCTGCGGCCTTGTCGGCCGCGGCCTTTTCAGCAGCCCGTTCGGCTTCCTTCTCCGTTGCCTCTTCTGCGGCGTCCCTGGCTTCCTTGGCCACGCGGTCCTTTTCGCGTGTCCGCTCGATCATGCGGGCGGTCCAGATGGCGACTTCGTAGAGGATGATGGTGGGCAGCGCCAGGCCGATCTGGCTCATCGGGTCGGGCGGGGTCAAAACGGCGGCGACGATGAAGGCGATGACGATGGCCCATTTGCGCTTTTCAGCCAGCGCCTTGGACGACAGCATGCCGACGCGCACCATCAGGCTGGTAACCACCGGCAACTGGAACACCAGACCGAAGGAGAAGATCAGCGTCATGATGAGGCTGAGATATTCCGAGACTTTCGGCAGGAGCGAAATCTGCACCTGGTCGTCGGTGCCGGCCTGCTGCATGGCAAGGAAGAACCACATCACCATCGGGGTGAAGAAGAAATAGACCAGCGACGCGCCCATCAGGAACAGGATGGGCGAGGCGATCAGGAACGGCAGGAAGGCGTTGCGCTCGTTCTTGTAGAGGCCGGGCGCGATGAACTTGTAGATCTGCGTGGCAATCAGCGGAAAGGCGATGACCATGCCGCCGAACATGGCGAGCTTGATCTGCGTGAAGAAGAATTCCTGCGGCGCGGTGTAGATGAGCTCGACCTTATGCGGGTCGAGACCGGCCCATTGCGTCGCCCATTTGAAGGGGACGACCAACAGGTTGAACAGCTTCTTGGCGAAGAAGAAGCAGACGAGGAAAGCGGCGAAGAAGCCGCCGATCGACCAGATCAACCGCCGCCGCAACTCGATCAGATGCTCCATGAGCGGAGCGGAGGATTTTTCGATCTCGTCCTGTTCGTCGACGCTCACTTCGCGGTACCTGTCGTCTTTTTATTGGCCGTTACCGGCTTTTTCGCGGGCGTCGAAGCGGACTTTTTTGCTATCGCAGCCGGCTTGGCCGGGGCCTGCTTCGCCGCGGCTTTTGCCGGCACGGCCTTGGCCGGGGCCGGTTTTGCGGCGACAGGCTTTGCCGGCGGAGCTTTGTTAGCAACGGGCGTCGACCTGGCAGCCAACGGCACAGGCGCCGGTTTTGCAGACGCAGCCTTCACCGGCGCGGATTTCGCGGGAGCCGACCTTGCGGCTGGCTTGGCGGCCTCCGTCTTGGCCGATGCGGGTTTTGCCGGCGCAGGCTTTGCGGGGGCTGGCTTTGCGGCTTTCGGCGCGGCTATGGTAGCTTTTTTGGCAGCCGGAACCTTCGCCGGTTCGGCGGCGGGAACTGACCCGGTCACCACCGAGGCATCGGTCATCGCCGGATAAGCGGGCGTCGAGGCTGGCGCGTCGGATTCAGGAATGCCCAGCATGTCGGCGCCGGCATTCTTCAGCGGCTCCGCCGCGGACGCTTCGGCCGCCGCCGGTTCGGACGGGTCGGCGGCGGGTTTCGGCTTCATCACATTGTCGAGGCCGGATCGCACGTCGGCGGCGGCCTTTTCGAACGGATTGAGCTGCTTTCTTATCTCGGCGGCGGGATTGAGGCCGCGCAACGCATCGACCGATTTCTTGACGTCGTCAAGCTCGGCTTCTTTCAGCGCGTCGTTGAACTGCTTTTGAAAATCGCCCGCCATGGCGCGCAGCTTGGCCACCGTGCGGCCGAAGGTGCGCAGCATATTGGGAAGGTCCTTCGGCCCGACGACGACGATCATGACGACCGCAATCACCAGCATCTCGGTCCAGCCGACTTCAAACATGGCTATTCAATCCGATCAGGCGCGGTGGAAACCGCTCAGCTCTTGCTGGCTTTTTCCTTGGCGGCGGCGACGGTTTCGTCGGCGCGATGCTCCACGGTGCGCTTGTCGTCGGCGACATCGTCGTCGGCCATGCCCTTCTTGAAGCTCTTGATGCCCTTTGCCATGTCGCCCATCAGCTCCGGAATCTTGCCGCGGCCGAACACAAGCAGGACGATCACGAGCACGATCATCCAGTGCCAAATCGAAAACGAACCCATTGCAACTCTCTCTCGAATGTTTCCCGTTCGGGTGATTTATGTGTTTTCGTGTTCGGTTTCAAACACAACTATCACAGTCTTAGCGGAAGCATCATGCATGTCACGCGGTTTCGTCGGCTATAAGGCGCGCTGCGTCAATCTTCCGTGACGCGCGGGGTGAGCAGGCCGAGTTCCTCAAGGTCGATATCCGTCAGCGGATCCTCGTCCTCGTCCAGCGCGTCCGGATCGGAAGGCGGCAAAGGAATCGAGAAGTTCGACGGCATGCGGCCCGAAAGCAGGCCCGCCCCCTTCAATTCCTCCATGCCGGGAAGATCACGGATTTCCTCCAGACCGAAATGATCGAGGAAGGCATCGCTCGTGCCATAGGTGACGGGGCGGCCCGGAACCCGGCGGCGGCCGCGCATGCGCACCCAATCCGTCTCCATCAGCGTGTCGAGCGTGCCCTTGGAAGTCTCGACGCCGCGAACTTCCTCGATCTCGGCGCGCGTCACCGGCTGGTGATAGGCGATGATGGCAAGAACTTCGAGCGCGGCGCGCGAAAGCTTGCGCTGCTGCACCGTGTCGCGGCTCATCAGGAAGGCGAGGTCGCCCGCCGTGCGGAAAGCCCAGGCATCGCCGACGCGCACCAGATTGACGCCGCGCCGCGTATAGACCTGCTGCAATTGCGCCATGACGGCGTCGATGTCGATGCCATCGGGCAGTCTGGCGGCCAGTTGCCTTGCGCTGACCGGTTCGGCGCTGGCGAAGACGATCGCCTCGGCCATGCGCACGGCCTCAGCCAGATGCAGCCGCTGCATGGTGCTCTTGCCATCGGCGGCAGCCTCGTCGTCCGCCTTGAACGGAAGAACGGATGCACCCGTGCTTTCGCTCATGATGGACCCTCGAAGGATGCCGGGCGCTGGCGGCCACGCAGGTAGATCGGCGCGAAAGCCTCCTGCTGCCTGACTTCCAGCGTGCCTTCGCGCACCAGTTCGAGCGAGGCGGCAAACGAACTGGCGGTGGCGGTGCGGCGCTCCTGCGGCGTGGCGAGATATTCGATGAGGTACTGGTCGAGGTCGGTCCAGTCGGCCAGCGAGCCAACCAGCCTGGTCAGCATGTCGCGCGCCTGTTTCAACGACCACACGCCGCGCCGGGCGATGCGCACATTGGTGATCGCCTGTTTCTGGCGCTGGATGGCATAGGCGGTCAGCAGATCGTAAAGCGAGGCGGTAAAGGCGTTGCGCTTTTCGACGATGACCATTTCCGGCATGCCGCGCGCGAAGACATCGCGGCCAAGCCGGTTGCGGTTGACCAGCCGGGCGGCGGCATCGCGCATGGCTTCCAGCCGCTTCAGGCGGAACTGGAGCACCGCCGCCAGTTCCTCGCCGCTCTCGCCCTCGTCGCCGGGCTGTTTGGGGATCAGGAGCTTCGATTTCAGGAAGGCCAGCCACGCCGCCATCACCAGATAGTCGGCGGCAAGCTCCAGCCGAACCGCGCGCGCCTGGTCGATGAAGACCAGATATTGCTCGGCCAGCGCCAGGATGGAAATGCGCGACAAATCCACCTTCTGGTTGCGGGCAAGGTGCAGCAACAGGTCGAGCGGGCCTTCGAAACCGGCGACATCGACCACCAGCGACGGATCGCCCGTCAGGCGCGAATCCTCGCCCTCCGCCCAGATGGCTTCCATCGGGGCGGATTTGCCTGGCTTTTGCGTCCCTGTCTGCCCTGTCGCCGTCTGCTTTCTCCCCTAGGCTACCACCGCCTCGAAATAGGTCGCGAATTCTTCGCGGATATCAGCTTCCTTTACCGCATCGGCCTTGCCGATGACAGCAAGCGCCTTTCGCGCGCGTTCCAGCGCCGTGCCTTCCAGACCGGTGGTGCGCGAGGCGATGCCCGCCATTTCCTCGAAAACGCCGTTGCAGTGAAGGACGAGATCGCAGCCCGCCGCAAGGATGGAGGCGGCCTTTGTCGGGAAATCCCCAGAAAGTGCCTTCATCGAGGTATCGTCGCTGATCAAAAGCCCGTCGAAGCCGATTTCGCGGCGGATAATTTCCTCGATGACCTTGCCGGAGGTCGTCGCCGGATTGTTCGGATCGACGGCGCTGAAGATGACATGCGCGGTCATCGCCGCCGGCAGATGCGCAAGCTGGCGGAACGGCTCGAAATCGTGGCGGCGAAGCTCGTCCAGCTTGGCATCGACGGTGGGCAGTTCGAAATGCGTGTCGGAAAATGCCCGGCCGTGGCCTGGAATATGCTTCATGACCGGCAGAACGCCGCCGGCCATCAGGCCCTCCGCCGCGGCGCGGCCCAGTTCGGTGACGCTTATTGGCTCCTTGCCGTAGGCGCGCGTGCCGATAACGTCGCTCGCCCCTTCGATGGGTACGTCGAGCACCGGCAGGCAATCGGCGGTCAGATCGTAGCTTTTCAGGTCGAAGGCGTGCAGGCGGCCAAGCAGCCAGGCGGCGCGGACGCCGGCATCATGGTCGTCGCGCCACAAAGCGCCAAGGGCCGCGCCTGCCGGATAATTGGGCGCGAGCGGCGGGCGCAGGCGCTGCACCCTGCCCCCTTCCTGATCGACGAATACCGGCGCATCGGGCCTGCCGATGCAATCGCGCATCGAGGCGACCAGATCGCGGATTTGTTCCGGCTCGCTGATGTTGCGGGCAAAAAGAATGAAGCCCCACGGGCATTCGCCCCGATAGAAGCGGATTTCCTCGCGGGTGAGCGATTTCCCGGCGCAGCCGAGGATCATGGATTTTGATTCGGTCATGGCCCTACTCTAAAGCGTTCCAGCGACGAAAGGAATCGGCTCGCGCAATGGCTGGTCAGTCGGCAATTTGCCCGACCAGGGCCGGCAATTCCTTGAGGAAGTTTTCGCGCACCAGCTTGCCGCCGCCCTTTCCGTTCTCGTCTTTCTGCTCAAGCCGGGCAAAGACGA
>DASYCS010000250.1:0-2854 GCA_036500025.1 Mesorhizobium sp.
TCGCGGTCGAGCCGCAATTTCACCGAATCGAAGGAGAGCATCCGGTTGACGGAAAAATGCCGGCCAACGTCGCGCAGGAAGTTGACGTAGTTGATCCCCATCAGCCAGTCGGCATTGTTGGCCATCACCGCGTCGCCGGGACCGTCGCCGAACTTGATGTAAGGCGCGAAGTTGCGGCGGATGCCGACGAGATTGTCGGCAATGTCCTGCGGCGTCAGCATTTTGCGCGCCTCGTCCTTGAACGAGGGATCGCCGATCATCGAGGTGCCGCCGCCCATCAGCGCTATGGGCCGATGGCCGGTCTTTTGCAGCCAATGCAGCATCATGATCTGGATCAGCGAACCGGCATGCAGGCTTTTCGCCGTCGCGTCGAACCCGATATAGGCGGTCACGCTCTCCGTGGCGAAAAGCTTGTCCAGCCCGGCATCGTCCGATGTCTGGTGGATGAAGCCGCGCTCGCTCATGGTGCGCAGGAAATCGGATTTGAAGGCGAACATTTTTCTATCCCGGAAAATCACCCGGCTTTTTTGCCAAGCCGTGGCATGTATGGTCGCGCGCGTTTAGCATCTTGCGAGGCGGAATCACAAGAACGGCGGCATCATGAAGGCAATCTGCGCTATCGGGCTGATGAGCGGCACGTCGATGGACGGCATCGACCTGGCCATGCTGAAGACGGATGGCGAGGATTTTGTCGAGCGCGGCCCGGCCTTCTTCGTTCCCTATGAGGCCGATTTCCGCCGCCGCATCGAAGCCTCGCTGGAAGAGGCCAAGCAGATTGTGCGGCGGCAAGAACGACCGGGCGATCTGGCCGCGGTGGAACGCGAAATTACCGACCGCCACGCCCGCGCCATCGCCGCGTTCCTGGCCACCGCCGCCAAAGACTGGGGCCAGCCGGCCCTTGTCGGCTTCCATGGCCAGACGGTGCTGCACCGCCCGCATCTCGGCCTTACCGTCCAGCTTGGCGATGGCGGGCGGCTGGCGGCGCTGAGCGGACTGCCGGTGGTCTACGACATGCGGGCAAACGACATGGTTCATGGCGGGCAGGGCGCGCCGCTGGTGCCGGCCTACCATGCGGCGTTGGCGCGAACGCTGCCTGCGCCGTTCGCCGGAAAATATCCGGTCGTTTTCGTCAATATCGGCGGTATTTCCAACATCACCTACGTTCCTGAAACCGGTGATCCGGTGGCTTTCGATACCGGCCCCGGCAACGCGCTGATCGACCAGTGGGTATCGCGCGAGGGCGGCATTCCCTTCGACGCAGGCGGCGCAATCGCCAGTGAAGGCGGCGTAGTGGCCGCCGTGGTCGCCCGCTATCTCGACAAACCGTTTTTTGCCCGGCCCGGCCCGAAATCGCTCGACCGCAACGACTTTACGCTTGCCGAGGCGCAAGGTTTGGAATTGGCCGATGGCGCGAGGACGCTGGCCGCCGTGTCGGCCGAGGCGATCCTCAAATCCGTCGAGCACCTGCCGGAAAAACCTAAATTGTGGATCGTCTGCGGCGGCGGCCGCAAGAACCCGCATATTGTCGGTGACTTGCGCATCGGCGCTGAAAAGGCCGAAGCTGAGGTCATCCTTGCCGAAGATGCCGGGCTGGACGGCGACGCCACCGAGGCGGAGGCCTGGGCCTATCTGGCGGTGCGCGCCCGCAAGGGGCTGCCGCTTACCTTCCCGACGACGACAGGTTGTAGCGAAGCGGTGACGGGCGGCATCATCGCGCATGGCTGAACCGACGCATTGCGCCGGGCGATGACGGGTCGTCTTGCGCGGCTTTGCGGGCGGGCGTATTGAGGCGCCGCGCAGGCAGGCTTCGAAAGCTCGCCTGCCGGCCCCTCGGATCGGCTGCGAGGCCGGCGGAGCGTTTCGTAACGACAGAGTTCCAAGCGACATGCCTGACGTATCCACATCCCCCATATCGACATCGATCGTCATTCCGTGCCGCAACGAGGCCGAAAATCTGCCGCTCCTGCTCGATGAGATCGAGACGGCGATGGCCGGGCGCGCCTTCGAGGTGATCGTCGTCAATGACGGCTCCACCGACGACACCGCCGCCGTGCTGGCGGCACAGGCTGCAAAGCGCGCCTTTCCGCTGCGCCAGATAAGGCATGAGAAGTCGGCCGGCCAAAGCCTCTCCTTGCGTTCCGGTGCGTGGGCGGCGCGCGGCGAAATCATCGCGACCATCGACGGCGACGGCCAGAACGATCCGCAATATCTTCCCGTCCTTGTCGATGCGCTGCGCAACGCAGGCCCTGGCGCGGGCGCGGCGCAAGGCCAGCGCCTGAAGCGCCGCGATTCGCGCGCCAAGCAGATGGCTTCGCGCTTCGCCAATTGGCTGCGCAACGCCATCCTGCACGACGAAACACGCGATACCGGGTGCGGCCTCAAGGCGATCCATGCCGACATCTTGCGCAAGCTGCCCTTCTTCGACGGCACCCACCGTTTCGTCCCGGCATTGGTCATCCAGGAAGGATTTGGCGTCGTTCATTGCGACGTCATCGATCGGTCACGTCGCCATGGCAAATCGAATTACGGCATCTTCGATCGCGGCTTGCAGGGCGCGCTCGACCTGATGGGCGTATGGTGGTTGCGCCGCCGCCGCCGCCGCGTGCCGAAGATTGGGGAAGTTCACCATGACTGACGTGCTCACCCCATTGGTGACGTGGCTGCATCAGGTTTTCGTGCAGCAGTTCGACGGCTGGGTGCTGCTGGGTTTCGTCGCGCAGGCGTTCTTCACCATGCGTTTCATCGTGCAGTGGCTGGCCTCCGAACGCGCCAAACGCAGCGTCGTGCCGATCGCCTTCTGGTTTTTTTCGCTGTTCGGCGGCGGCCTGCTGCTGATCTACGCCATTCAGCGGCG
>DASYCS010000251.1:0-2743 GCA_036500025.1 Mesorhizobium sp.
CGCAAGCGGGAATCCAGCCTACCTCAAGCGTGTCGCGCGGCAATGCCATTCGATGGGTCTACTTCGGCCTCAACTCCACGCCCACACCCTTGTTGACGAATTGCAGCGTATAGGCGCGCTTGTAATCGAGGCCGGGCTTGACGACGCCGGCATGCGTCATCTTGTCGAAAATGCTCTTCCAGTGCGCGTCGGTCATGGCGCCGATGCCAAGCTTTGCCGTGTCGCCGGAATCGACGATGCCATCCTCCCGCATCTTGGCGATGGAATAGGCGAGCTGGCCATCGGTCATTTCCGGGTTCTGCTGCTTGATCAGCGCATTGCCCGACCGGCTGTCGCCGTAAATGTAGTGATACCAGCCGATGGCCGAGGCATCGATGAAACGCTGCACGAGATCGGGCCGCTTCTCCACCAGATCGCGGCGCGTCTCGATCAAGGTCGAATAGCTGTTGAAGCCGTAATCGGCGAGCAGGAACACCTTCGGTTTGAAACCGGCCTGCTTCTCGATGGCATAAGGTTCGGAAGTGACATAGCCTTCCATCGCTGAATTCTTGTCCGCGAGGAACGGCTGCGCGTTCGAAGTGTAGGGTTTCACCTCCGACTCATCGAAGCCGTAATCCGACTTCAGCCACTGGAAATAGGTGGGCATGCCCTCCTTGGACACGAAGAGCGTCAGCTTCTTGAGGTCTTCGAATTTTCCCGCCGTGCCCGGATGCGCGATCAGCACCTGCGGATCCTTCTGGAAGCTCGCGGCCACCGCGACGGTCGGGATGTTGTTCGCGACCGCGTCAAAGGACTGCAGCGAATTGCCGCTCATGAAGAAGTCGATCTTGCCCACGGGGAGCAGGATGCGGTTGTTCACGTTCGGCCCGCCCGGGACGATGGTCACGTCCAGGCCGTACTTCTTGTACGTGCCGTCGGCGAGCGCCTGATAGAAGCCGCCATGCTCCGCCTCGGCCACCCAGTTGGTCCCGAAACGGACCTTGTCGAGTTGCTGCGCCTGCGCCGCGTGAGCGGCAACAACGACGAATAGAAGCGCGATAAATCTCTTCATCTGCTCACTATGTCATGGGCTGGTCCGATGATCCGGCCACAGTTCCATGATTCCCGTTTCACACCCCAAGGCGGCGTAACTTCTTTTTATTAATTCCAACTTGCGAAAAAGCATCTCCAGTGGTGTGATCAGCCCAGTTTAGGATGATTCAGCACCCGCAAGGTTCCGAAAAAGCCGATCAACAATGCTCGACACGTCTCGCTCGCGGCCTCCGGCGGCATGGAGCGCGGGAAAATGTGCCACGGCGCGTCGCCCGGCCATGCAAATGCTCTTTGCATTGGTGGCGGCCATGGCTCCGGCTGCCGCCGAAGCCGCCGGCGGCGCCTTCGTCGTCGACGACGCGGAAATCGGCAAGCCGGGCGACTGCAAGGTCGAGTCGTGGGTCGCCTTCGCCAGCAACCACGACTTCCAGGCCGTCACGCAGCCGGCATGCGTCGCCAATCTCGGCATCCCGGTCGAACTGACCGCCACCTATGCGCGGACACGCACCGATGGCGAGTGGCAGAACTTTGCCGGCGGCAAGGCCAAGATCAATCTGGTGCCGGTCGAAACGGGCCGCATCGGCATCGGCCTGGTCGAGTCGGCGCTGTGGGACGTGCGCAGCGGCCAAAACAACTTCAATATGCTGTTCGTGCCACTCACGTATCAGCTGAGCGATAAGTTCCGCATCAACATCAATGCCGGCTGGCAATATGACGGCTCCCATCAAGCGAACCAGAACTATTGGGGCGCCGGCTTCGAATGGAATTTCCAGCAGCCGCTCACCTTGATCGGCGAAGTCTTCGGATTCGCCGGCCCGCACGTTGACCCGACGAGCTTCACCGAGCCGCGCGCGCAGCTCGGCTTGCGCGTGACGCCGGTGAAGAACCTGGATGTCGACCTCATTTACGGCCGCAACGTCGGCGGCGAAAACGCAAACTGGTTCACGCTCGGGCTCAACGTGCGGTTTTAGCGCGGAGGCGGCCCGGCAATGGCCAAAACGGACTACTGCGTCGCCGGCTTGCCGCGCACTTGCGCCATCGCCGCGGACACCACGCGCCCGATCACCGGCCAGAACAGCAGGATGATGGCCAGCGTCGTGATCGACCCGACCAGCGGGTTGGACCAGAACACGCGCAGGTCGCCATCCGCCCCGATCATCGAGAGGCGGAACGCATCCTCGGCGCGGCTGCCGAGCACCAGCGCCAGCGTAAACGGCGCCAGCGGAATGCCGACTTTCTTGAACACATAGCCGACGACGCCGAACACCAGCATCAGCCAGATGTCGAACATCGCGTTCTGGATGGCGTAGGCGCCGATCGCGCAGGACACCACGATCATCGGCGCGATGGCGGCGAAGGGCACGCGCAGCACCGCGGCAAACACCGGCACGGTGCTCAACACCATCACCAGGCCGACGATGTTGCCGAGATACATCGAGGCGATGAGGCCCCAGACGAAATCCTTGTGTTCGACGAACAGCAGCGGGCCGGGATTGAGCCCCCACACCATCAAGCCGCCGAGCAGGATCGCCGCCGTGCCGGAGCCGGGAATGCCCAGCGCCAGCATCGGCAACAAGGCCGCCGTGCCGGAGGCATGCGCCGCCGTTTCCGGCGCGAACACGCCCTCGATGCGGCCTTTGCCGAAGCTTTCCGGGTCCTTCGAAAACCGCTTGGCGAGATTGTAGCCCATGAACGAGGCGGCGATCGCGCC
>DASYCS010000252.1:0-5866 GCA_036500025.1 Mesorhizobium sp.
GTGCTCGGCGTGATCTCGTTTGCGACTGTCCGGTTCCAGGGCATTTCCCTGAACTGGCAGGCGCCGGCGCCATGGCTATTCGTCGCCGGCGGCATGCTGGGCGGCTTCTACGTCACCCTTTCCACCATTCTCATCCCGCGCATCGGTGCTGCGGCGCTGATGGCGTTTCTGGTTGCCGGCCAGCTGCTGGCCGGCATGATGCTGGATCGAATCGGCTTTCTTGGCATGGCGACGCGCGAAATTTCGCTCGGACGCATCGCGGGCGCCGTTCTGTTGCTGGGCGGGGCCTTGCTGATCCGGCTGTTCTGAACCCCTGCCGGCGGCACTTCAACGCCTGGCCAGCACCACATGGGTTGCGTGATCGCTCGCAACGCTTTGCACGACCGAAAATCCCATCGCGGGCAAATCCAGTCCGGCAAACAACGCTTCGCCACGACCAAGAACCACAGGCGAAATCGCCAGGTGCATTTCATCGATGCTGCCATCGACAAGATATTGCCGCACCGTCGAGACGCCGCCGCCAATCTTGACATCGAGACCACCGGCGGCAGCTTTCGCCTGCTCAAGGGCGGCTTGGATACCCTCGGTGACGAAGTGGAAAGTGGTGCCGCCGTCCATTTCGATCGGCGCGCGCGGATGGTTCGTCAGGATGAAGGTCGGCGCGTGATAGGGCGGGTTGTCGCCCCACCAGCCTTTCCATGTGTCGTCGGGCCATTCCCCGCGAACTGGCCCGAACATGTTGCGGCCAAGGATAAAAGCACCAAAACCTGCCATCGAAGCGGCGGCAAAGCGCTCGTCGGGGCCGGAGGAGCCGCCTTCTTTTCCGGTCATGGCGCGAAATGTCCGGGTTCCAAAAAACCACTGGAACAGCTCCGGGCCTCGTTTGCCGAGCGGATCGGCCAGGCTCTGCTCCGGCCCGGCGGCGAAGCCATCGAGAGAAACTGAAAAGCCGCAGACTTTCACTTTGGTCATCGGATAAGCCCCGTGTCTGGAAACGCCGCGACAGGAATGACAGTAGCGGTGCGGCCAAGATCAGGATATTGCCGCTGCCATGAAGGTCAACCTGTTCGATTTCGATTTGCCGGAGGAGCGCATTGCGCTGCGCCCCGCCGTGCCGCGCGACAGCGCCCGCCTGGCTGTCGTAAAGCCGGGCCGGAGCGTCGAAGACCGGATCGTCCACGATCTGCCGTCCCTGCTCAAGGCCGGCGACGTGTTGGTGTTCAACGACACCAGGGTTCTGCCGGCGCAGCTTAAAGGTACGCGCTGGCGCGGCGAGGCGGCGGCGCAGGTCGAGGCGACCTTGCATATGCGCACCACGCCCGACAGCTGGCTGGCCTTCATGCGGCCCGGCAAGCGCATTGCGGTCGGCGACCGCATTCAGTTCGGCCATGATGGAAACGCCTGCTTTCTCGGCCAGTTGAACGCCACGGTTCTCGAAAAGCGCGAGGGCGGCGAGATATTGCTCGGCTTCGATGTTTCCGGGCCGTTCCTCGATGAAGCGCTGCACGCCGTCGGCCATATTCCGCTGCCGCCCTACATCGCCTCCAAGCGTGACGACGACGAACGCGACCTTAGCGACTACCAGACGATCTACGCCAATGAGGAGGGCGCGGTCGCCGCGCCCACCGCCGGCCTGCACTTTACGCCGGAGCTTTTCGCGGCACTGGACAAGGCGGGCGTCGAGCGCCGTTTCGTTACCCTGCATGTCGGCGCGGGCACCTTCCTGCCGGTAAAGGTGGACGACACCGCCGACCACAAGATGCACTCTGAAATCGGCGTCGTTTCAACGGAAGTGGCCGAGGCGCTGAATGCGGCGAAGGCGCGGGGCGGGCGCATCGTCGCTGTCGGCACCACCTCGCTGCGCCTGCTGGAAAGTGCGGCTGGCGACGACGGACAGCTTGCGGCGTGGTCCGGGCCGACCGATATTTTCATTACGCCGGGCTACCGGTTCAAGGCGATCGACATGTTGATGACCAATTTCCATCTGCCGCATTCAACGCTTTTCATGCTGGTTTCGGCTTTTTCGGGGCTGGAAACCATGCGCGCCGCCTATGCGCGCGCCATCGAGACGGGCTATCGCTTCTATTCCTATGGCGATGCCAGCCTGCTGTTCAGGCAAGACCGATGACGGCGGAGTTCTCGTTCAAGCTGTTCGCCACCGACGGCAAGGCGCGGCGCGGCGAAATTTCGATGCCGCGCGGGGAAATCCGCACCCCGGCCTTCATGCCTGTCGGCACAGGCGGCACGGTCAAGACCATGTACATGGATCAGGTTCACGATCTCGGCGCGGATATTATCCTGGGCAACACCTATCATTTGATGTTGCGGCCGGGTGCGGAGCGCGTGGCGCGGCTTGGCGGATTGCACGAATTCGCCCGCTGGCCGCACCCGATCCTGACCGATAGCGGCGGTTTCCAGGTCATGTCGCTGTCGAAACTGCGCAAACTGACCGAAAAAGGCGTCACTTTCCGCTCGCATATAGACGGCGCGGCCTATGAGATGACGCCCGAGCGCTCGATCGAAATCCAGGGCCTGCTCGATTCCGACATTCAGATGCAGCTAGACGAGTGCACGGCGCTTCCAGCCGAGCGCAAGGAAATCGAGCGCGCCATGGAACTGTCGCTGCGCTGGGCCGATCGCTGCAAGGCGGCGTTCGGCGATCAGCCCGGCAAGGCGATGTTCGGCATTGTCCAGGGCGGCGACGTGGCCGATTTGCGGGTGCGCTCCGCCCAGGCGCTCGCCGCCATGGACCTGAAGGGCTACGCCGTTGGCGGGCTTGCGGTCGGCGAGCCGCAGGCGGTGATGCTGGAAATGCTTGACATAACCTGTCCTGAACTGCCGGCGGCCAAGCCGCGCTACCTGATGGGCGTCGGCACGCCCGACGACATATTGAAGTCGGTGGCGCGCGGCATCGACATGTTCGATTGCGTGATGCCGACGCGCGCCGGCCGCCACGGCCTCGCCTATACGCGGCGCGGCAAGGTCAACCTGCGCAATGCCCGCCATGCCGACGATCACCGTCCGCTGGACGAGGAAAGCGATTGCCCCGCCGCCCGCGATTATTCCCGCGCCTACCTGCATCATCTGGTGCGCTCGCAGGAGGCCCTGGGCGCAATGCTGCTGACGTGGAACAATCTTTCCTACTATCAAAAGCTGATGCAGGACATTCGCGCCGCCATCGAGGCCGGCGCATTCGAGGCGCGTGGCGCCGAAATCTCACAAGGCTGGGCGCAGGGCGACATTCCACCGCTCTAGCTCCGGTTTGGCAGGCGCCAGAAAAGAGTGATGGGCGGCTGCGCTTGAAAGCTTGGCGGCGGTCTGCGACAAGGGCCGCATTGGCTCGTCTTGTGCCCAAGAGATAGACGAGATGCGTCGCCGTTTCGACCGAGCGCCACAGGAAGAAAAGTCATGAGAGCGTTTTTCGTGCAGATCAAATGCGAGTTGGGCAAGGCCTACGAGGTCGCCAGCGCGCTTGCCGACGCCGAGATCGCCTCCGAAATCTATTCGACCGCCGGCAATTACGACCTGATCGCAAAGTTCTATGTCGAAGACGAAGAAGATGTCGGCCACTTCGTCAATGAAAAAGTGCATGCCTTGCCGCATATCAAGGACACCTTCACCACCGTCACTTTTCGCGCCTTTTAAAGCGCGGGCGTGACCGCAAGGCTGTGAGGCAGAGACTGCCGCCGGCCATATCGATCATGCTTTGGCATCAGCTATTTGCTGCATCCTCGCGCGACGCGCCTATAAACCCATGATTGGTTTGCGGAGGCGATGATCTGCCGCTGGCGTCGTTCGATTCGACGTTGGAATCGAACCCTTCGCGCCGGCTCGCCGTCCGATCTTGTGTTTTACCGGAAGGATGCCTGCGGGGCAGGGTCTCTGAAACGCTTGGGCCAGGACGAACCCGATTATTGCCCGATCTCCAGGCGTTGGTTGGACGCGCCGAAGTAGCCCTTCCGGAAATCGCCGGATTTCCTGCCATAGCGTCGCTTTCGGCCTGCCGTTTGGCCGGTTGGCGACCGGCATGGGCACTTCGGGGCCGATTTGCTTACTGTCTTTTCGGGTTTCGCTTTTTTCTATAAGAAGACAAACGAAACCGGATTGCCATGCGATGTATCTGCCGCCCCGCCATTCCGAAATCATCCAGATGGCCAAGGACAATGGCCGTGTGCTGGTGGATGACCTGGCCACCCATTTCAACGTCACGCCGCAGACGATCCGCAAGGATCTGAACGATCTGTGCGGCCAGCGGCTGCTTTCGCGCATCCATGGCGGTGCGGTGTTTCCGTCCGGCATCGAGAACATGCAATATGAGGCGCGCCGCAAGATCGCCGCCGACGAAAAGGAAGCTATCGGGCGCGCCGCGGCTGCCTTGATCCCGGACAACGCCTCGCTTTTCGTGAATATCGGCACCACAACCGAGGCCGTCAGCAAGGCTTTGCTCGACCATCACGGCCTGATGGTCATCACCAATAACATCAACGTTGCCAACCGGATGCGCGTCTATCCTTCCATCGAAGTGGTGATAGCGGGCGGCGTCGTGCGCGGTTCCGATGGTGGCATCGTCGGCGAGGCGGCGGTCGATTTCATCAAGCAGTTCAAGGTCGATTATGCGGTGATCGGCGCTTCCGCCATCGACCATGACGGCGCTTTGCTCGATTTCGACTTCCGCGAAGTCAAGGTCGCGCAAGCCATCATCGCCAATGCAAGGCATGTCATCCTGGTTTCCGACAGCACCAAGTTCGACCGCACCGCCCCGGTGCGCATTGGGCATCTGTCGCAGGTAGACACTTTCATCACCGACGCTTGCGAAATCGCTTCCATTCGCAGAATTTGCGAAGAGGCCGAGGTCACGCTGGTCGAAACCGCATCCGGTTAGCGTATCTTCCGCATTTCCGGTTTTGAAATTCGTTTGACACTCTCAAAGATTTCAAATTAATCAGATTCGCTTTCGATAAAGCGCACAGTGAAAAAATACGAAATTCTGGAGGGCTCTGTGAGCACAGCACCGGTCCATGACATATTTGTCATAGGCGGCGGCATTAATGGCTGCGGCATTGCCCGCGATGCGGCCGGGCGTGGCTTTTCCGTGTTTTTGGCCGAGATGAACGATCTGGCCAGCGGCACGTCTTCCGGTTCGACCAAGCTGATCCATGGCGGCCTGCGCTACCTGGAGTTCTATGAATTCCGGCTGGTGCGCGAGGCGCTGATGGAGCGCGAAATCCTCTGGCGCAACGCACCGCACATCATCTGGCCGATGCGCTTCGTGCTGCCCTACGCCAAGGGCCTGCGCCCGGCATGGCTGCTGCGGCTCGGCCTGTTCCTCTACGACCATATTGGCGGACGCAAGCTTTTGCCGCCGACGAAGACGCTGGACATGCGCAGCGATCCTGCCGGCAAGCCGCTCAAGCCGCTTTTCCAAAAAGCGTTCGAATATTCGGACGGTTGGGCCAACGACGCGCGCCTGGTGGCGCTCAACGCGCGCGATGCCGCCGACCGTGGCGCGACGGTCCGCACGCGCACCAAGGTTGTCGCCGCGCGGCGTGAAGGCGAACTCTGGTCCATCACGCTACAGGACATGATTGCCGGCGGCACCGAGGAGGTCAAGGCTCGCCTGCTCGTCAATGCGGCCGGGCCATGGGTCGATCATGTGCTGTCGGGCGTGGTCGGGCGACAGGACGTCCACAATGTTCGCCTCGTCCAGGGCAGCCACATCGTGGTGCGCAAGAAATTCGAAGATCCACGCGCCTATTTCTTCCAGAACAAGGACGGCCGCATCATCTTTGCGATCCCTTACGAGGAAGATTTCACTCTGATCGGCACCACCGACCGGGACTTTGACGGCGACCCTCATGCCGTGAAA
>DASYCS010000253.1:0-3795 GCA_036500025.1 Mesorhizobium sp.
GCCTGGGTGATCAAGGTCGCGGAAAGCGCTTCGTCGCTTGCAAGCAGCTTTGCCAGAACGGCCGCGATCATCGTTTCCGCTCCCCGGATTGCGCCATCGTCGCATTTCAGCGCGATGCCCAGCCCCAATTCCGGTATGGCCGCGCAATAAACGCCTTCTGCCCCCGATTAACGAAGATGCGTCCAGGCGCCGCGCCCATCAACGCCGCATCGGCCTTATCCGTGCCTGAAATCAGGAATGGCTCGGCCATGCAGGCGCTCACCAAACGCCTGGCGGCTTTCGCCCGCTCCGGCGGCAGGCCATTGCCGGTGACCATTCGCGCGAAGCCGCGAGCGAGGTCGCGCAGCGGCACCGCATAGGTCGGGATCGAGCAACCGTCGATGCCACGATTGGCGGCGTTATGAGCCACGCCGGTTACGTCTTCCATTGCCGTGCGAACCATTTCCTGAAACGCATGGCCGGCCTTGACGTAGCCGCCATGATCGATGCCAGCGTGAACGCAGGTGCATAGAAAACCGGAATGCTTGCCCGAGCAATTATTGTGCAGCGCGCTTGGCGTACCGCCGCCCTGCGCCAACGCCACGGTCGCAGCCTGGCTGGACGGCCAGTGGGCGCCGCATTCAAGCGCCGCCGCGTCCAGCCCGGCGCGGGCCAGCATCGACGCCGCCAGTTCCACATGCGCCGGCTCGCCCGTATGCGATGCGCAGGCGAACGCCAGTTCGCGCTGGCCGAACCCGTAGGCGTCCGCCGCGCCGGCTTCGACAAAAGGCAGGGCCTGGATCACCTTTACCGCCGAGCGCGGAAACACCGGCCGCGCCGTATCGCCTATTTCCCAGACAGGATTGGCTTCACCGTCGAACACCGCGACCGCGCCGCGATGGGCGCTTTCCACCAATTCGCCGCGCAGGACCTCAACCAGAACCGGATTTGTCATGACGCGCTCAACGGATGCGGTCGAGGATCGATACGTAGTTGGCGACAGCCGCGCCGCCCATGTTGAAGATACCGCCTAGCTTTGCGCCGGGCACCTGTATGCCGCCGGCTTCGCCCGTCAGTTGCATGGCGCTCAATACATGCATGGAAACGCCCGTCGCGCCTATCGGGTGGCCCTTGGATTTCAGCCCGCCAGAGGGATTTACGGGCAGCCTGCCGTCTTTGGCGGTCTCGCCGCTCAACGCCAGTTTCGCGCCCTCGCCACGCCTGGCCAGCCCCATCGCCTCATATTCGATCAGTTCGGCGATGGTGAAGCAGTCATGCGTCTCGACGAAGGAGAGGTCGTCCAGCGTGACGCCGGCATTCTTCAGCGCCCTGCTCCATGCCTGTTCGCAGCCTTCGAACAGAAGGATGTCGCGCTTCGACATGGGCAGGAAATCCTGCACATGCTCGTTGGCGCGGAAGGCTACGGCCCGCCGCATTTTCAGCGCCGTCGTCGAATCGGTCAGCACAAGGGCGGCCGCCCCGTCGGAAACCAGCGAACAGTCGGTGCGTTTCAGCGGGCCGGCGACAAACGGGTTCTTCTCGCTCTCGGTGCGGCAGAAATCATAGCCGAAGTCCCGGCGCATCTGCGCATATGGGTTGTCGACGCCGTTGCGGTGATTTTTCGCGGCGATCATCGCCAGCGCATCCGACTGGTCGCCATATTGCTGGAAATAGGCGCTGGCGATCTTGCCGAAAACACCGGCAAAACCGGCCGGCGTGTCGCCCTCTTCCGGCAGGTAGGAAGCGCGCAACAGGTTCTCGCCGATCTGCGGGCCGGGTGTCGTCGTCATCTGCTCGGCGCCGACGACCAGCACCACGCGCGCGGCTTTGGCATCGATGGCGCGGATGCCTTGCCGGACCGCCGCCGAACCGGTCGCGCAAGCGTTTTCCACGCGGGTCGCCGGCTTGAAGCGCAGCCGGTCATCGGCCTGCAATACGAGGCTGGCAGTAAAATCCTGGGCGGAGAAACCGGCATTGAAATGTCCAAGCACGATCTCATCGACATCATCGGGACCAATGCCGGCATGGTCGAGCGCTTCCGCCGCCACCGTCGTGATGAGGTTTTCGAGGGTCTCGCCCTCAAGCTTGCCGAAGCGCGTATGCGCCCAGCCGACGATACATGCCGTCATGGCGATCTCCTTCGTTGCGACGGCTTTGCCGCCTCAATTCAATTCCGGGCCAGTCCGTGGCCAATGTTTGGCCAGTCCTGGCAAAAAATTCCGGTCCCCTACAAATGGACATGCCGATCGGTTCCGTAAAGCGAAGTTTGAAGATTGGGCGCATCTGGCGCAGCAGATTTTTGTTGATTGACCAGTCAATAAAAAATAATCTGGCCGTGGGAGATGCACATGCCCAAGCTTGGAATGGAACCGCTGCGCCGCAGGGCGCTGATCGACGCGACGATCTCGGCGATCGGCGAGCGTGGCTCTCTGGACGTCACCATGTCGGAAATCGCCGGGCGCGCGGGCGTTTCGTCCGCGCTGGCGCATCATTATTTTGGGGCGAAGGACGAGCTTTTGCTGGCGACCATGCGCCATCTTCTGGCGGAGTTGGGGGCGGATATGAAGCGCGCGCTGCGCAGCGCGGAGACGCCGAGGGCGCGCGTTTCGGCCGTCGTCGCCGTCAACTTTTCCGCCGACCAGTTCAAGCCGCAAACCATCGCCGCATGGCTCGCCTTCTATGTCGAAGCGCAGCGTTCGATGGCGCTGCGCCGGCTGCTCAGGGTCTATGCGCGCCGCCTGCATTCCAACCTGATGAACGGCCTCACCGCAATCCTGCCGCGCGGCGAAGCCGACAAGGTCGCCGAAACCACGGCGGCGATGATCGACGGGCTTTATATCCGGCGCGCGCTGAAGGACGGGGTGCCGGATGCCGCCACGGCCATCGCGCTCGTCGAAGATTATCTGCACACCAGGCTCAACCCGAAAAAGACAATGAAATGACAGGCCAGCCCAACATCCTCATCATCATGGTGGATCAGTTCAACGGGACGTTGTTTCCCGATGGGCCGGCGGAATTCCTGCATGCGCCGCACCTGAAGGCGCTGGCCGCCCGCTCCGCGCGGTTCCAGAACAATTATACCGGCTCCCCGCTATGTGCGCCGGGCCGCTCATCCTTCATGAGCGGGCAACTGCCTTCGCGCACCGGTGTCTATGACAACGCCGCCGAATTCGTCTCGTCCATTCCGACCTATGCCCATCATTTGCGCACCGCCGGCTATCACACCTGCCTGTCGGGCAAGATGCACTTTGTCGGCCCCGACCAGATGCACGGTTTCGAGGAACGGCTGACTACCGATATCTACCCAGCCGATTTTGGCTGGACGCCGGACTACCGCAAGCCCGGCGAGCGTATCGACTGGTGGTATCACAATCTGGGATCGATCACGGGCGCCGGCGTCGCCGAAATCACCAACCAGATGGAATATGACGACGAAGTCGCCTTCCATGCCGAGCAGAAACTTTTTGAGTTTTCCCGCGCGTCCGACAACGCCGCGCGCCGCCCGTGGTGCCTGACCGTTTCCTTCACCCACCCGCACGATCCCTATGTAGCGCGGCGCAAATACTGGGATCTCTACGAAGATTGCCCCGCACTGGAGCCGGAAGTCGGCTTCATCCCCTATGCCGAACAGGATGCGCATTCGAAGCGGCTTTATAACGCCAGCGACTATGACAGCTTCAACATCACGCCCGATCAGGTGCGGCGCTCGCGGCAAGGTTATTTCGCCAATATCTCCTATATCGACGACAAGGTCGGCTCGCTGCTGTCGGTGCTGGAACGCACGCGCATGGCCGACGACACCATCATCCTGTTCTG
>DASYCS010000254.1:0-14071 GCA_036500025.1 Mesorhizobium sp.
GGCTTCGAGGTCCATATGGGCTATGCGACGGCCCGCCACCGCGCGGCAATCGATACGCACGGGCCGGTGCCTCGCCTGCACCGCATTTCGTTCGCGCCGTTCCGGCTTTCCGGCGAGGAACCTGTCGCCGTGGAATGAACCATTCGACCGGCCCGGCAGCCAATAGCTACCCCGCCTGCCCCGCTATCGAGCTATCTTGCTATCTTGCTATTTTGCTATTTTGCTATTTTGCCGGACATACCGCGACTGTCCATCCGTGGCACTTGATGACGCCCGGATAATCCCCTCGGTGGACAGGAGAAGCATAGCTGAAAATAAAAAAGCCGCTGGCTTCCCAGGTGGCTTTTTCCAACCCATGATTGGCAGGCTCAGTTGAGCTTGGACTTCACTTCCTGAAGCGAAGCCTTGAACAGGTCCGCGCCGGCTTTCGCATCGGCGTGGCTGGCGAGCAGCTTGCGCGCCGCCTCTACCGCCAGATCAACGGCGCTGGAGCGAACCTCGGCAATCGCGTCGCGCTCGGCCTGGCCGATCTTCTGTTCAGCCAATGCGGTGCGGCGCGCCACGTAGTCTTCCGTGCGCTGATGCGCCTCGGAAGCGAGAATCTCGGCCTCGCGCCTGGCCGCTTCTACGATGGCGCCGGCTTCCTGCTCGGCTTCCTTGCGCTTCTTCTGGTATTCGGCCAGCAGCGCCTGTGCTTCTTCGCGCAGGGTGCGGGCTTCTTCCAGTTCGCTGCGGATGCGCGCGCCGCGCGTATCGAGCGACTTCGCCATCATGCCCGGCACTTTGATATAAATGCAGATGCCGATGAATATCAGCAGCGCGATCAGCGCCCAGAGCGTTGCGAGAGAGGTTGCGTCCATTGCGGTATCCTCAGCTTGCCACGGATTTCACGGCGGCCGACACGGCTGCCTTGTCGCTTTTGCCGACCAGCTGTTCGAGGATCGCGCCGGCTGTACTTTCGGCAATGGCGCCGACATCCTTCATCGCTGCGGTCTTGATCGACGCGATGCGGCCTTCGGCTTCGGTCAACTTCGCTTCCAGGCCGGCTTCGACCTTCTTGCGAGCGGCTTCCGCTTCTTTCTTGGCATCGTCGCGCGCCTGCTGGCCGATGGCATTGGCGTTGGCCTTCGCCTCGGCCAATCCCTGTTCATAAGCAGCGACGGCGGCTTCCGCCTCGCTCTTCAGCTTGTTGGCCTGATCCAGATCCTGGAAGATGCGCGAACTGCGCGTATCGAAGATGCCGGCGAGGCGCGGCATCACGATCCTTTTCAGGAAGAGGTAAAACAGGCCGAAAGTGATGACCAGCCAAAAGATTTGCGACGCGAACGTCGCTGGATCAAAGGGAGGAAACGTGCCCTCATGCGCGGCTTCATGGGGAACTTCCGTTCCCGCATGGGTTTCGCCGGCCGGTTGCGCATCCACGCCGGTGACGGCGGGTGCTGTTTCTTGCCCATAGGCTGGTGTCACGAACATAAATTGTCCTCGTCATACGGGCCCGACCGCGTAAAGCGGCGCGGCCCTGCCTTCAGCGGTTAATCAGCCGAACAGCGCGAGCAGGGCGATGAGCAGCGAGAAGATGCCCATGGCTTCCGTCACGGCAAAGCCGAAGATCAGGCGGCCGAACTGGCCATCAGCTGCCGACGGATTGCGCAGAGCGCCCGCCAGGTAGCTGCCGAAGATGTTACCGAGGCCGATACCGGCTCCGCCCATGCCCAGGCAAGCGATGCCGGCGCCGATGTACTTTGCTGCTTCAACGTCCATTTTATAACTCCTTGTGGGTCCCGATAGTCTCTTTTTCGCCGACGCAGCCGCGCTGCGACCGAACCTTAGTGCCCTGGATGCAGGGCGTCGTTGAGGTACATGCAGGTGAGGATGGCGAACACGTAGGCCTGAAGCGCCGCCACCAGAATTTCCAGCGCCGTGATGGCAACCGCCATCGCCAGCGGCATGACGGCGCCGGCGATGCCGACAGCGCCCATGGCGCTCAGCGATACGACGAAGCCCGCGAAAACCTTGAGCGTGATGTGGCCGGCCAGCATGTTGGCGAACAGACGAACCGAAAGGCTGACCGGACGCGAAATGAACGAGATCACCTCGATCAGGATAACCAGCGGCATCAGCACCAGCGGCACGCCGCTCGGCACGAACAGCTTGAAGAAGCCGAAACCGTGCTTGGCGATGCCGTAGACGACGACGATGCCGATAACCAGCATGGCCAGCGTGAAGGTGACGATGATCTGGCTGGTTACCGTGAAGAAGTAAGGAAAAAGGCCAAGCAGATTGGCCGCCAGCACGAACATGAAGATGGAGAACACGAAGGGGAAGAACTTCATGCCCTGCGTTCCGGCGGCATCCTTCAGCATCGAGGCCGTGAACTCATAGAGCATTTCGGCGCTCGACTGCCAGCGCGACGGCACCAGCGCGCGCCCGGAGGTGGCGAAATAGAAGAAGCTGCCGGCCAGAATGACGACGACCACCATGAACAGCGACGAATTGGTAAAGGACAGATCATAACCACCGAGATCGATGGGGATGATCTTGTTGATATGGAACTGGTGGATCGGGTCGACCTTGTCAGCTGCCACTTTCAATCCTCACGCAAGCCGCGCACGGCTTTTTAAACCCAACACGCACCTTGCGGCGCGCCTCAATCATTCTTCGGGCCGGTGCTCCGGCCGCTTTGTCCGAACCCGGCGACCTTGCCCACCGAACGCAGTATGTTCAGTATGCCGGCGCAGAACCCGAGGAGCAGAAACACGATCAGGCCCCATGGGGAAGTACCCGCGAGGCGGTCGATCATCCAGCCGATGCCGACACCCACCACTATCCCGGCGATGAATTCGCTGGAAAGCTTGAGCGCCTGGCCATATCCAGCCAAACTACCCTTTTTCGCGTTTTCTTCCCCCTTGAGTTCTTCCGGCATTCTTGATGCAAGCGATGCTTCAAGCTCACGCCGGCGGCGCTCAAGTTCGTCGTCGCGGATGTCGCCTTTGCTCAGGTGTCCGTGGCCGGTCTCTCCGGTTTCGCCTGGCCTTTTCCTGTCGGCCATTCGCAACCCCCTGCCCGCCACAACGTCGCCGTCGGTCCGCATCCAAGTCGCGGGCAACATAGTTAGAGGGCCAGCAACCGTCAAGCCACGGCGCCGACTAGAATGGCAAGTATTTAGCCAAACGAAATCAACCTCTTAGACAAGTGCGACATCGTGCCCGCCGCCAAAGCCAGGCCTCAACGGCGCGAATCCCGCCCAGCGGCGGGCAATGGAAGGCTCAACTCCAGCCGCCGCCATAGGTGCGGTAGAAGATGTGCAGGCCGATTTTCGTCATCTTCTTCATCGCCCGCGCCCAGCCGGGGCTGACATAGGCGGCATAGTAGTGAGTGGAGGAGCCGACCTCGGGAATGAATATCTTGCCGGCGGTGACCGCCATGGCGACATCCCTGGCGATCTTGTAGTGCGCCGGGCTTTCGATGCGATCCTTGTGGCCATCGCAGGCGAACGAAAACTGGCAGGCGTTGAGCCAGTTCTGGTTCTGGTAGACGACGCCGCAAATGCTGGCCGGATAGGCCGGGTTGCGCACGCGGTTGAGCACTACCTGGGCGACCGCCGCCTGGCCGCGCAATGATTCGCTGCGCGCCTCGAAATAAACGGCGTTGGCGAGGCATGTCTGTTCCTGTTTGGAAAAGACGCTGGCCGGCAATGGGTTTTGCAGCCAGGCATGGTCGCCCTTCGACATGGGCGGGATGAAGCGCCCCTCGTTCGGCTTGTCGTCCTGCAACAGCGCCTCGAAGGGAGACGCCTTGGCGTAGTCCGGCTCGGCCGGCGCATAGGCGGTCGCCAGCACGTCGGCATGGTCGTTGGTGACAAGCGCCGCCAACATGGACGGAACGCCGGGTGCGGCCTTCTTGTCCTCCGTCGGGTGGAAGGCGGCGGCTATCTGGATTTCCTTGCCCTTTATCGCGGGCTTGGCAAATGTCAGCTTGAGGCCGCTGTTCATGGTCGGACGAAGCAGCGAGCTGGTACGCTGGAAGATCGAACCGGCGGTGAAATTCTTCGGCGGGGCCACCGGGACGATCTGGACGATGCGGCCCTTCTTTTGCGCCCGCACGACGCGATCCTCGTCCGGCACGGTGCCGGCGGCGTCGCCCTTGCCACGAAATGATACCGAGCCGACACCGGGCAGTTCGACGCCGGCGCCCGAAATGGAGCCGGTCGTGAGCGTATCGACAAACGGCATTTCAGCGGCATGGACGGAGCCGGCCACGGATTTTTCGACATAGGCATTCCAGCGCGTCGGCGCCTCAAGCCCCGAAATGAGGCTGGTCATGTCCTGATAGGCGGTAACCGTCGGGAAGCCGATCCAGATGCCAAGACCGACTATCGCGGGCGAAAGGAAGGAACGCTTCTTGAGATCGGCGCTGGCCGCGGCGGCAACAAGCCGCTTCAAAACACGTCGATGCACGGGACTCTCCAGAACGCCACTGACCCCAAAATAGAGGTTCAAAGTGAAGCATTAACCTTGATGGAGGGTTAATTTCAGCGGCGCAGCCCTGCCGGTGCATGGCTGCAATAGGGCCGATCACGGATTACACCAGCCTACCGCCAAAGGACGATGCGCCCGGCTATTTGTTCAAATGGCCGGCTGGGCGTGAAAGGTCGATGGTGCGGGCCGTTGCCGGAGTAACGCGTGCATGGACAGTCCATTCGATATCGTCGATGAAATGCTTGGCATGGCGAAAGAGCCGGCCGAGTTCAGCAAGGACGACCTGGCAGACATGATCCTGGTCGCAGCCACGGAAATCATGAAGCTCAGGGAAAGAATGCACCCGCCAAGTCCGGCTGAGCGGCCGGAACGCAGAATGCCGCGTGCATTCATGCCGCAGTTTTAGCCAAAACCCGAAGAAGCGGTCAAAACCGGCAGATCAGGTGCGCTTCTTTGCCCTGCCGGCAAACGGATTGTCGGAGGTGCGCAGCGCCATACGGATCGGCACGCCCGGTATGTCGAACGCCTGGCGCAGATTGTTGGTCAGGTAGCGCACATAGGATTGCGGCATCGCGTCCGGCCGCGAGCAGGAAACGACGAAGCCCGGCGGGCGCGTCTTGGCCTGCGTCAGATATTTGATCTTCAGCCGGCGGCCGGCGACGGCAGGCGGCGGGTGATGCGCCAGAATGCCTTCCAGCCAACGGTTGAGCTTGCCGGTCGAAACGCGACTGTTCCATATCCGGTGCGTCTTGATGACGGCTTCCATCAGCTTGTCGAGGCCGCGGCCGGTTTCGGCCGAAACCGGCACGGCCTGGATACCGCGCACCTGGGGCAGCAGGCGCTCGGTCTTTTCGCGCAGTTCGGCCAGCATTTCCTGCGGGCGCTCGATCATGTCCCATTTGTTGAAGGCGATGACCGGCGCGCGTCCCTCGCGGACAATCAGGTCGGCGATCTGCAAATCCTGCTTCTCGAACGGAATTGTCGCATCGAGCACGATGATGACGATCTCGGCAAAGCGAATGGCATGCAGGCCGTCCTGCACCGACATTTTCTCTAGCTTTTCCTGGATGCGCGCCTTGCGGCGCATGCCTGCCGTATCGAACAGCTTCATCTTGCGGCCGCGCCAATCCCAATCCACGGAAATGGAATCGCGGGTAATGCCGGCTTCCGGGCCGGTCAGCAGGCGTTCTTCGCCGATCAGCGCGTTGATCATGGTCGACTTGCCGGCATTCGGCCGCCCGACGACGGCGATGCGCATCGGCTTGGTATCGTCGTAGGCGGGAACGTCCTCGGCGTCGGGATCAGCAATGTCCTCGCCGATCAGCACTTCGCTGGCGGCGATTTCCTCGTCTTTTTCCTCTTCCTCGCCAAAAGCCATCGCGGCGCCCAGCGCCTCGACCACGGCGTCGCGCAAATCCGGCAGGCCCTGGCCATGCTCGGCCGAAACCGCGATTGGCTCGCCAAGGCCCAGTTCCCAGGCCTCCAGCATGCCGCCTTGCGCGCCGCGCGCCTCGGCCTTGTTGGCGACGAGTACGACCGGCTTGCCGGACTTGCGCACGATCTCGGCAAAGGTCCGGTCGTCGGGCAAAAGGCCGGCCTTGGCATCGACCATGAAGAAGATCAGGTCCGCCTCGCGGATGGCGATTTCCGTCTGGGCGCGCATGCGGCCCTGAAGCGTCGAGGCGGCGGCATCTTCGAAGCCGGCGGTATCGATCACGTCGAAATGCAGGTCGTAGAGCTTGGCCGGGTGGACGCGGCGGTCGCGCGTTACGCCCGGCGTGTCATCCACCAATGCCAGCTTCCGGCCGGCAAGCCGGTTGAAAAGCGTCGATTTACCGACATTGGGCCGGCCGATGATCGCAACCTGGAAGCCCATCAGCTGCCTGAACCGCGGATCAGGCCCGCCATGATGGTGGCGCGCTGGCGCACATTTTGCGGGGCGGCATTGTCGGCGACGATCTGGTCGAACAGTTTTTGCGCATCGGCTTTCTTGCCGTCCTTCCAGGCTGCCAGGCCAAGCGCTTCGCGCGCGCTGTGGCGCAGCGGGTTGGTGTCGTCGGTCAGCGCCTCGACGCGGCTTGAAACGTCGTCATATGAGCCGTGGTCGACCAGCAGCAGGGCCGCCCGCAACCGCGCCAGATCGCGCAGGCCGGCGGGGATGGCGGTGTCGGCGGCAACGGCGTCGAAATCCTTGACCGCGCCGGCGGCATCGCCCTTGTCCGCCTTGACGGTTGCGGCGCGCATGCGGGCAAGCAGCGGATACGCGCCGTAGCCATCCTGTTCAAGCTTGGCGAAGGCGGCCAGCGCATCGTCGTTCTTGCCGCTATCGGCCAAGGCCAGCGCCTGCGAATAGGCGTCGCCCGAGCGGTTGGCGCGGGTTTCGTTCCAGTAGCTGTAGCCGACATAGGCGGCCGTGCCGATAATGATCAGCAGGGCGATGGCAAGCAGCGCCGGACCATAGCGGTCCCACATGGCCTTGGCCTGATCCTTGCGGATCTCTTCGTTGACTTCGCGGATAAAGCTGTCGTCGGCCATGGAACCGTCATTGTCCGGCTGGCGCAGGCCTTCGAAAACCGAAAACGGCTTTGCAAGGAAGCCTGCGTAAATTCAAGATGCCGAAGTTTGCCTGCCCGTCCGATCGACGCGCGGCTCTCCGGCCGGCTGATTGAGCCTCGCGTTTTAGCGAAATTTTGCCGGCATGGAAGGGGGAGCGGCCGAAATTCGGCGTAAGCAGGCTAATTGGAAGCGGCGGGGCGAAATCCACGACCGCACCCGCGCCACATTTTCCCTTTAACCGGCAGCCTGCCCTACCCGGCAGGTTCCTTTTCCAGCAGACCGTTTTCCTATGCCCAGCCTGTTTCGCGTCTCAAAACTGTTATGCGTCCCCACACTGTTATTCGTCTGGGCCTTGCTTGGCATCGCGGCGCCCGGCGCGGCGCGCGCGGACCCGCCTTCGCCCCTCGCGCCGGCTGCGCCCAAGCAAATCGTCATCATCTCCTTCGACAGCGCCCGCGACATTTCACAATGGCAGCGCAGCCGCGCCCTGGCGAAACGCACCGGCGCGCATTTCACCTATTTCCTGTCCTGCGTTTACCTGCTGTCGAGGGACACCCGCAAGGAATACACCGCCCCGCATAAATCGGCGGGCAAATCCAATATCGGCTTTGCGCCGTCCAAAGAAGATGTGACTGCCCGGCTGGAGCAAATCCGGCTGGCGGCGGCGGAAGGGCACGACATCGCCAGCCACGCCTGCGGCCATTTCGACGGCAAGGACTGGAGCAAGGCCGACTGGCTCAACGAATTCGGCTCCGTCCGCCGGATTTTCGAGAACGCCTATGCCATCAACGGCATTGCGCCGGAACCGACCGACTGGCGCGCTTTTGCAAAAACCGCCGTGGTCGGCTTTCGCGCGCCCTATCTTTCGACCGGAGCCGCGCTTTATCAAGCTTTGCAGGCGGCGGGTTTTGTCTATGACGCCAGCGGCGTCTCGCGCGGGCCGGCCACGCCCGAAACCGTCGGCGCAATCACCCGGTTTTCGCTGCCGCTGGTGCCGGAAGGCCCGAGAGGCAAGCCGGTGATCGCTATGGACTATAACCTTTATGCCCGCCACTCCGGCGCCAAGGAACAGCCGGCGGACGCCCGGCAGTTCGAGGAACGCGCCTATCAGGCCTTCCACACGGCATTCGAAGCGCAATATGCGGGCAAGCGCGTTCCATTAGAACTTGGCTTCCACTTCACGCTGATGAATGGCGGCGCCTACTGGAACGCGCTGGAACGCTTCGCCGGTGAGGTTTGCGTGAAAGCCGATGTCGAATGCATCAGCTTTCGCGATTATGTCTCGCGCCTGCCGAAAGCCGCGCCGCGACAGGACGGCTAGTGCCGCCTATTCGACGGGCTGCGCCCTCGCCTGTTCGCGCTCCAGATAGCGCTGGTCGATGTCCGGCAGCGCCTCTCCCCTCAGCGTTGCCTCGAAAGCGCGCAGGCGCTTGTGCACCGATTGCAACTCGACGATCGTCGACCATGAGCTGAGCAGGAATTGCAGGGACTGCGTCACCCTGCCGAAGGCGTTCGATATCTGGTTGAGCGTGCCGAAGGTGATCTTGTGGGCCACCAGCGAAGGGCCGAGGATGACGAAGGAGAAGATGTTGTCCGCCTGAAGGTAGGTGTAGCGCACGACGTTGAAATAGACATAGTGGCCGTAAAGGCGGAAATAGTTCTTACGCACATTGTCGAACAGCTGCGCGGTCGTTACCGGCTGGGCGCGGTCCTCGTGATCCTCGCCATAGACGAGTTCCTTGCGGTAGGCGGCCTCGACGCGCTGGTTGCGGAATTGCAGGCCCGGCAGCTTGATGCCGGCGACCATGACGAGAACCGTGCCGAACACGCACCAGCCAATCGCCGCGACCACGAGCGGCTGCGGAACCGCGCCGATGATGGGCAGTTCGGTGATGTGCTGCTGAAGGCCGATCATGACCGGCAGGAAGGCGATCAACGTCATGATCGACTGGACGAAGCTCGACCCCAGATCTTCCATGATCTGGGAAAAGCGCATCGTATCTTCCTGGATACGCTGGGAAGCGCCTTCTATGTGGCGCAGCGTACCCCAGTTGGCCATGAAATAATTGTTCATGGCCGTGCGCCAGCGGAAAATCCAATGGCTGACGATGAAGGCGTTTATCACCTGCACGTTCATGCCGACAAGCGCCAGCCAGGCGAAGCTGGCCTGCCCGCGATAGAATTCGCCGGCGGTCGATTTTGTCGTTCCCGACATCAGGCCCTGGACGTAATCGAAGAAGGGACCGTACCAGGCATTGACCGCAACGCTGACCTGAACCGTGAAATAGATCAGGAAAAGGATGACGGCGGTGACCAGAATGGACCAGCGCTGCCACGGATGCGGCGAATACCAGCTCCAGAAAGCGTAGAACGCCGCCACCAGCAAGGCGAAATAGACATAAAACCACAGGAACGGCTTCGACCAGAACACCGCTATGCCGACGATGGGCGGCGCGCCCGCCGCGGCAGGCGGCAGGCCGATCAGCGCGCCGAGTTCGGCGCCGCCGAAAAACCAGAACAGGATGGCGGCAAGGCTCCACAAGACAGCCGAGGTGAAGAACAGCTTCGGCTGCGGAAAGAAGGATACGAACACGGCTTTAATCCCGACGGGTTGGAGCGTTTGCGATTCGTCGGCATCAAGTCATAGTTTTTGCGGCAAAGAAATGGTCTGCACGCCGTTGGTGAATTACATTCTGGTCATGTAACCAGAGCGCTTGTCCGCTTCAGCCGGTCTTGCGGGCCGACCACGCCAGCGCGCCGGAAGCGACCAGCACCGCCGACGCCAGGATCGACGAGGCAAAGAAGCTGCCCGACCGTTCGGCAAGGGTACCGGCGATGATCGGGCCGATGATCTGGCCGACGCCGAAAGCCGCCGTCATCAGGGCGAACAGCCGGCGCGGCGATTGCGGAGCGTGGCGGCGGCCGGCTTGCAGGCCAAGCGCGGTCGCCGCGATGAAGGTGAGGCCGAGCAGCAAGCCTGCCAGCACCGGCCCTATCCTGCCGCCCAGCGAAACGCTGGCCGCGACGCCGACAGCCTCGATGAGGCTGGCCAGGGCATAGGCGGCATAGATGCCGGTGCGCGCGGCGATCCAGTTCCAAAGCCAGACCGAAGGCGCGCCGGCAAGGCCGGTGACGAGCCAGACCATGGTTTCAAAAACCCGCCCGCCGCCGCCCTGGCGCACGATGGTGATGAGGAAGGTGGCGGTGATGACATAGCCGAAGCCGAACAGGCCGTAGGCGACAATGATCTTCACCAGCGACCGGTCTTTCGGCAGTGGCGGCTCGCGTTCGGCTGCGCCATTGCCGCTGCCGGCCGGGCCTTCGTCGGCCATCCATGCGACGGCGAGAAACCCACAGGCGGCAATCACCGCCGACCACAGCCATCCGGCTGTCCAGCCGGCATGGCAAAGGACAAGCACGGCCAGCAGCCCGGCCGACGCCGCGATGCCAAGACCGACGCCGCCGAAATGCATGGCCTGGAGGCTTCCCTGCCGCCCCGCCGTCGCATGGCTCAAGACGATGCTGGTCAGGAATACCATGACGAAAGCGCTGGCGACGCCCGCGAAGAAACGGATGACCAGAAACGGGATCATCGCCTGCGTCATTGCCATCGATGCACAAAGGATTGCCGTGGCGCCCAGCCCGCAAAGGGCGGCAAGCCTCTCCCTGCCATGTGCCCAGCCGCCCGCCGCCAGCAAGGCCCCGGCCAGATAGCCGAGATAATTCGCCGAGGCGATCAAACCGGCGTCGGAAGCCGTCAGGCCCAGTTCCTCCATCATGCCGGGAAGGATCGGGGTGTAGACGAAGCGGCCGATGCCCATGGCGACAGCCATGCCGATCATGCCGGCGACGCCAAATCTTAACTGAGTGTCGAACAGGGTTTTCATCGCGGCGCACCATATAAGCGCACTGCGGCGAGACAATCCGATTTCGTTGGGCCAATGGCTGCCGGCCAGCGGTGCGATGAGGCTGGAAAGGTCGGCTGCGGCGGTCTATGTAACGGGAAACCCTATCAAGGCAGGCGGAACCATGACCACCCATATGCGCGATTTTTCGGCTTCGATCGACCCGGTGAAGCTCGACAGGCTGGCCGAAGTGGCGATCAAGGTCGGGCTACAGTTGCAGCCCGGTCAGGATCTGGTGCTGACCTCGTCCATCGCGGCGCTGCCGCTGACCCGCAAGATTGTCGAGCATGCCTACAAGGCCGGCGCCGGCCTGGTGACACCGATCTTCAACGACGACGAAATCACGCTGGCGCGTTTTCGCTATGGGAACGATGCCAGCTTCGACCACGCGGCTGGCTGGCTCTATGAGGGCATGGCCAAGGCGTTCGGCAACAATGCGGCGCGGCTGGCCGTGCGCGGCGACGACCCGTCGCTGCTTTCCAGCCAGGACCCGGCAAAAGTATCGCGCGCCAGCAAGGCCAATTCGATGGCTTATCAGCCGGCGCTGGAGAAGATCACCGGTTTCGACATCAACTGGAACATCGTCGCCTATCCCGAGCTTGCCTGGGCAAAGCAGGTATTTCCAAACGAAACGGACGATGTGGCGGTGGCTAAACTGGCCGATGCGATCTTTGCGGCCTCGCGCGTCGATGTCGACGACCCGATCGGCAACTGGAAGGCGCACAATGGCGCCCTGCGCAGCCGCACCGAATGGCTGAACGGCCATAACTTCCACTCCCTGCACTTCACCGGGCCGGGAACCGACCTGACCGTCGGGCTGGCTGATGGCCATGAATGGATGGGCGGAGCCTCGACCGCCAAGAACGGCATTACCTGCAATCCCAACATTCCGACCGAGGAGGTGTTCACCACCCCGCATGCGCACCGTATTTCCGGCCATGTTTCCTCGACCAAGCCGCTGTCCTACCAGGGCACGCTGATCGACAATATCTCCGTGCGCTTCGAGGAAGGGCGCATCGTCGAGGCCAGTGCGAGCCGGGGCGAGGACGTGCTGAACAAGGTTCTGGACACCGACGAAGGCGCGCGCCGGCTTGGCGAAGTGGCGCTGGTGCCGCATTCGTCGCCGATCTCGAAAAGCGGCATCCTGTTCTACAACACGCTGTTCGACGAGAATGCGTCCTGTCACATCGCGCTCGGCCAGTGTTATTCGAAGTGCTTTGTCGACGGCGCATCGCTGACGCCGGACGAGATTGCGGCGCGCGGCGGCAATAAGAGCTTCATCCACATCGACTGGATGATCGGCTCCGACAAGATCGACATCGATGGCGTCCACAAGGATGGCCGCAGGGTGCCGGTGATGCGCAAGGGTGAATGGGCCTAGCGTAGGATGAAGATCGATCTGACGATCAAGCGCGTCTATGACCCGCCCGCGAAAGCAGATGGGCAGCGGGTGCTTGTCGACCGGCTGTGGCCGCGCGGCCTCTCCAAGGACAAGGCCGAACTGACGCTTTGGCTGAAGGAAATCGCGCCCAGCACCGAGTTGCGCAAATGGTTCGACCACGATCCAGCCAAATGGACCGAATTCCAGCGCCGTTTTCGCGCCGAACTGGACGAGAGCGGCGAGGCGGTGGACGAATTGCGCGGCCTCATCGCCAAGGGCAAGGTGACGCTGCTCTACAGCGCGCATGACGAGACGCACAACAATGCCGTGGCGCTCGCCGCCTATCTGAAAGAAAAAGCCTAGCTGGTTTTTACCGAATCGGTAAAACCGCTCTATCTCTTTATCTCTTTGTTTTGGCTGCATTTCCGGACGCAAAACCGTTTCACATTTTTGCTGGAAATGCTCTAGGCGCGCCCTGCGCCGGCCGCCTATTTTGCGAATGCATCCTCATAGGCGGCAGGCTTGAAGCCGACCAGCAGGCGGCCGTCCAATTCCAGCACCGGGCGCTTGATCATGGTCGGGTGCGCCAGCATCAACTGCTTTGCCTTGGCCGCGTCGAGGCCCTGCTTGTCGCTGTCGGCCAGCGCGCGGAAAGTGGTGCTGGCCTTGTTCAACAGCACCTCCCAGCCAAGCTTGCCAATCCACCCCTGAAGCCGATCCGCCTCAAGCCCGTCGGCACGATAATCGTGAAAGGCATAGGTCACGCCGTGACCCTCCAGCCAGGCGCGCGCCTTCTTCATGGTGTCGCAATTGGGGATGCCGTAGATGGTGGTGGTCAAGAAAGCCTCGCCTGTTTCTACGGTCAGCCTATGCCGGCGGCGGGCTGCGCGACAAGTGCCCCGGAGCGCCAAGCTTAACTTCTTGTTCGCTTTTTAGGCAGCATTGCCCTTGCCGATAGCGCCGGCAGGCTAGATAGTTCGCCGCGTGAGTGACCGACGCAAACCGCGAGCGCCCGGCAATGGCCGGCCTCGACAGATACGGAGACTACCGTGGGAATCTTCGACAAGATCAAAGGCGCGATTTTCGGCCGGGCGGAAGCAGCACCGGCGCCAACTTCAGCCCCGGCGCCATCTGCCGGAGCCGCCAACCAGCCCTCCGCCGCGCCAACGCCGACAGCTCCCGCACCTTCTGCCACAACCGCGCAGACCGTGGACGTGGCCGCCATTCTCGAAAAGGCTGCCGCCGGCAAGAAGCAGAAGCTGAACTGGCGCACCTCCATCGTCGACCTGATGAAGGCGCTGGACATGGAAAGCAGCCTTGCCGAACGCAAGGAACTGGCCGCCGAGCTTGGCTACACCGGCTCGACCAGCGATTCGGCCGCGATGAACATGTGGCTGCACAAGGCGCTGTTGAAGAAGCTGTCTGAAAATGGCGGCAAGGTGCCGGCAGACCTGCTCGACTAGAGCATTTCCAGCAAAAGTGCGAAACGGTTTTGCATCCGGAAATGCTGCCAAAACAAAGAGATAGAGTGGTTTTGTCGATTCGGTAAAAATCGAAACCGCTCTAGTATCGACGCAACAACCGGACCTGCCAGGGAGCGGGGCAAATGGCCCGCTGTTATGCCCCTGCCATCCAGATGAATTGCGGCAGCACGAAATCGGGCGTCGCGCCGTGCTGCGCGAACGCTTTTTCCAGTTCGGCGGGGCCAAGTTCGGCAAGGATGCCGGAACGCACCAGCACCGACGAGATGC
>DASYCS010000255.1:0-8481 GCA_036500025.1 Mesorhizobium sp.
GCCGATGAAGAATGCGCCGGTCGGGTTGACGAAGCCGGCGGCGGGCGTCACCGCCACAAGCCCGGCAACCGCGCCGGAGATGATGCCGAGCACGCTTGGCTTGCCGGCGATGATCCATTCGGCGAACATCCAGGCAAGTGCTGCCGCTGCCGTCGCGACCTGCGTGTTGAGCATGGCCGCGCCCGCCAGGCCATCGGCGGCAAGCTCGGAGCCGGCGTTGAAGCCGAACCAGCCGACCCACAGAAGGGCCGCGCCGATTACCGAATAGACGAGGTTGTGCGGGGCCATGTTGGTGCTGCCATAGCCTTCGCGCTTGCCCATCACCAGCGCGCAGACCAGGCCGGCGACACCGGCGTTGATGTGGACGACCGTGCCGCCGGCGAAGTCGAGCACGCCGGCCGTACCGAGGAAGCCGCCGCCCCAGACCCAATGCGCGATCGGCGCATAGACGATGAGCAGCCACAGGGCGGTGAACACGAGCATCGCCGAGAACTTCATGCGTTCGGCGAATGCGCCGGCAATCAGCGCGGGCGTGATGATGGCGAAGGTCATCTGGAAGGTCGAGAAGACGAATTCAGGAATGTTGCCGACGGGCCAAAGCGTCGAGACGGTGATGCCGCGATGGAAAAGCTTGGAGAGGCCGCCGATCCAGGCATTGGCCGCGCCGCCATCGGTGAAGGCGAGCGAATAGCCGAGCGCGAACCACAGCACGGTGACGAGGCAGCAGATGGCGAAGCTCTGCATGACGGTGGCCAGCACGTTCTTCTTGCGCACCATGCCGCCGTAAAACAGCGCCAGCCCGGGAATGGTCATCATCAGCACCAGCGCGGTCGATGTCAGCATCCACGCCGTGTTGCCGGTGTCGAGAACGGGAGCGGCGGCGGGCGCCGCTTCCTGCGCCTGGGCGGCAGCAGTGCCGAGCGTGGCCGCCAGCGAGGCCAGCAGGGCGGCGCGCCCCGTCTTGTAGGGAAAAAACATTCTCATCGATCTCTCCATTGGAATTGGTTGGCGCCCGGACCCGTCGGTCGGGAATCTAGAGCGCATCGCTGTCCGTCTCGCCGGTGCGAATGCGCACCGCGCGGTCGAGACCGAACACGAAAACCTTGCCGTCGCCGATCTGGCCCGTCCTTGCCGCAGCCGTGATGGCCTCGACCACGCGGTCGGCCATGTCGGCGCTGACGGCGACCTCGATCTTGATTTTCGGCAGGAAGGAAACGGCATATTCAGCGCCGCGATAGATTTCCGTATGCCCCTTTTGCCGCCCGTAGCCTTTGACTTCGCTGGCGGTCAGGCCCTGGATGCCCAGTGCCGTCAATGCTTCGCGCACCTCATCGAGCTTGAACGGCTTGATGATTGCCATCACGATTTTCATCCGGTTCGCTCCTTGACCCGGCGCGGTTTTCGCCGCGCGCCCCTGTCCTCACCGGCGTAATGCGGTGGTGAGTGACATCAAGGGTTCAAGTTCCGTGCCAGTCTTATCGGTACGGAACCAAGCCTTTGGAAAAATTATATTTTTCATATCGACGGCCTGATGCGTCCGGTGCCGGCCGGGCCACGAATGCGCAAATAATGGGCAGTATGATAATATTGCCTATTCTGGAGGCTGTCGACGCAGGCGGATAAGGCCTTCCTGCGCCACCGAGGCGATCAGCGTTCCGTCGCGGGCGTAGAGCGCGCCCCGGCTGAAACCGCGCGAGCCTGAACTCGAGGGGCTGTCTTGCGTGTAAAGCAGCCAGTCGTCGAGCGAATGCGGGCGATGGAACCACATCGAATGATCGAGGCTGGCTGCCTGGATATCGGGGTCGAACAGGCCGCGTCCGTGGGCGAAGGTGGAGGTGTCGAGCAGCGTCATGTCGGAGAGGTAGGCGAGCAGGACCGAATGAAGCGCGCGATTGTCGGGGATCGGTCCGGCCAGCCTGATCCAGACATTTTGCCGGGGCGGCAGCTTGTCGCGGCTTTCATAGTGGCGGGTATTGACCGGCTTCAGTTCAAGCGGCCGCTCCTTCGCCCAGAAGCGGCGGATCGCCTCCGGCACATGGGTCGCCATCTCCAGCAGTTCTCGTTGGTTCTTGAGGCCTTCGGGCGGCGGTACGTCCAGCGGCATCGGAACCTGGTGTTCCAGCCCTTCCTCATCGATCTGGAACGAGGCTTCCAGCGAAAAAATGGCCTGACCATGCTGGATCGCCACCACGCGGCGCGTGGTGAAGGAGGTGCCGTCGCGGATGCGGTCGACCTCATAGAGGATGGGCACCCTGATATCACCCGGCCGCATGAAATAGCCGTGCAGCGAGTGAACGTGGCGGTCCGACGCCACAGTGCCCTGGGCGGCGACAAGCGCCTGCGCGATGGTCTGGCCGCCGAAGACGCGCTGCCAGTTCACCTGTGGGCTGCGACCACGATACAGATTGTGTTCCAGCTTCTCGAGGTCGAGAATGCCGAGAAGATGTTCCATGGCCGTCGTCATGATTTCGCGCCTTTGCGGAAATAGGATATGGCCGGTTTCCGACAGGAACGAAGGGTAGTCAAGGCGCGCGTCGCCAAGGGGTTCCCGCGAGAAAAGGTTCAGGCATGGCAGAGCGCGAAGCGGACAGGAAAAAGACGGCGCTCGACGTGCTGGTGGCCGGCGCCGGCTATGTCGGGCTGACGGCCGCAGTCGCGCTCAAACAGGCCCGGCCGAGCCTTCGCATCGCCATTGTCGATGCGGCACCTGCCGGCGCCTGGCAGCGGGACGGACGCGCCTCCGCCATCGCTGCGGCGGCCCGGCGCATGCTGGAGCGGCTGGGCGCGTGGGAAGAAATCGCGCCGCAGGCACAGGCGATCATGGAAATGATCGTCACCGATTCCCGCACTTCCGATCCGGTGCGCCCGGTGCTGCTGAGTTTTGCCGGTGAGGTAGGCGGCGGCGAAGTGGGTGACGGCGAAATCGGCGCTGGCGAACCTTTCGCCCATATGGTCGCCAACCGGGACCTGAACGCCGCCTTGCGCCGGCGCGCCGGCGAACTTGGCGTCGATCTCATCGAGGGCGTCGGCGTCGGCGGGTTCGACGCCACCGGCACCGGCGTCACCGTGCATCTGGCGGATGGGGCGACGGTCGCGGCGAAATTGCTGGTCGCTGCCGATGGCGTCAATTCGAAGCTGCGCGACATGGCCGGCATCAAGACGGTGAAATGGGAATATGGCCAGTCCGGCATCGTCTGCACGGTGGGTCACGAGCGTCCGCATCAGGGCCGCGCGGAGGAGCACTTCCTGCCTGCCGGCCCCTTCGCCACGCTGCCGCTGGCGCCCGGCAAGGATGGCAGGAACCGTTCATCGATCGTCTGGGTCGAGCGCACCGAAGACGCGGAAAGGCTGGTTGCCGGCGACGAGCTGGTGTTCGAAACCGAACTTGAGCAGCGCTTCGGGCTGAAGCTCGGCGAAATCAGCGTCGAGAGCAAGCCGCGCGCCTGGCCGCTCGGCCTGACGCTGGCGCGCGCCTTCGTCGCGCCGCGCATCGCGCTGGCCGGCGACGCGGCGCATGGCATTCACCCCATTGCCGGGCAGGGCCTCAATCTCGGTTTCAAGGATGTGGCGGCATTGGCGGAGGTGATCGTCGAGGCCGATCGGCTCGGCCAGGATTTCGGCGCGCTCGACGTGCTGGAGCGCTATCAGCAGTGGCGCCGGTTCGACACGGTGCAGATGGGCGTTACCACCGATGTGCTCAACCGGCTGTTTTCCAACGACATCGCGCCGCTGCGCGCCATGCGCGACATCGGCCTTGGCCTGGTCGAGCGGATGCCGCGCCTCAAGGATTTCTTCATCCGCCAGGCGTCGGGACTTTCTGGCGGCACGCCGCGCCTGCTGAAGGGCGAGCCGATCTGACCCGTATCGATTCCGCTGTGGATCATTGACGCGCGCCACCGTGTTGGCGATTGGCTTGACCCTAATTGACCTCCCCTCATGCAAATTGAAGGCTTGAAGATGACCCTAGGCGTTGGCGGCTCCACGGTTGAGCAGGAACTGGGCAAGTTGCGCTCGATGCGCGACAGCGTTTCGCCCATCGGCGAAGAGGAACGCGCCGCGCGGCTCGCCAGGGCGCAGGCGATCATGCGCAAGGAAGGCATCGCCGCACTTTATCTCGATGCCTCGACCAGCACGTTCTATTTCACCGGGCTGCGCTTCCATGGGTCAGAGCGCATGCATGGCGTGATCGTTCCGGCCGAGGGCGAAATCGTTCATATCAGCCCGACTTTCGAGGAAGCCAAGCTGCGCTCGATGCTGAGCGGGCCGGCCAATGTGCGCTGCTGGCAGGAAAATGACAGCCCGGCGGAGCTGGTGACGAAGGTCATCGGCGAAATGGGCTATGCGGATGGCACCGTCGCCATCGACCCGGCGACGCCGTTCTTCCGGTTCGATGCCTTGCAGAGCGCGGGCAGCGGCCATCGCTTCATCAATGGCGGCGTGGTGACCGATGCCTGCCGCCGCATCAAGACGGTAAACGAGATTGCGCTCATCAAGGCCGCCATGGGGCTGACGCTACAGGTACAGCAGGCGACGGCGCGTATCCTGCGCGAGGGCATGACGACCATCGAAGTGGCCGAGTTCGTCACTGAGGCGCATATCCGGCTGGGCTTCGATGCCGCGCCGGAATTCTGCATCGTTTTGTTCGGCGAGCCGACGGCCTATCCGCATGGCGTACCCTATCCGCAGACGCTGAAAAAAGGCGACATGGTGCTGGTCGATGTCGGCGCGACGCTGCATGGCTATTACTCCGACATTACGCGGAGCTATGTGTTCGGCGAGCCGAGCGCGCGCCAGCGCGAAATATGGGGCATCGCCAAGCGGGCCACGCAGGCCGCCTTCGATGCCGCGAAGGCCGGTTCGCCATGCGAGGCGATCGACAACGCGGCGCGTGGCCTGATCGAGGCCGCAGGCCTCGGGCCGGGCTATGCGACACCCGGCCTGCCGCATCGCACGGGCCACGGCCTTGGCCTCGACGTGCATGAGGAGCCTTATATCGTGCAGGGCAACAAGACGCCGCTCGCCGCAGGCATGTGCTTTTCCAACGAGCCGATGATCGTCGTCTATGGCGAGTTCGGCGTGCGCCTGGAAGACCATATCTATATGGCCGAAGACGGCGCGCACTGGTTCACCGAGCCGGCGCACTCGATCGACGATCCGTTCGGCCAGGCAAAATAGAACGCTAAGGTTGCCTCATGTCGCTTGAATCCGTCCGGGCTTTCTTCGCCGCCCATGCCCCCGATATCGAGATCATCGTTACCGAAGCGAGTTCGGCAACGGTGCAGTTGGCAGCCGAAGCGCATGGCGTCGAGCCGGCGCAGATCGCCAAGACCATCTGCCTGCGCGCCGGCGACGCCGAAATGCTGATCGTCACGGCCGGCACGTCGCGCCTCGACAACCGCAAGTTCCGCGACCGCTTCGCCGCCAAGGCGCGCATGCTGGAGGCCGGCGAGGTGCTGGCGCTGACCAGTCATCCCGTCGGCGGCGTCTGCCCGTTCGGCCTGCCGGCGCCGATGCCGGTCTATTGCGACGTGTCGTTGCGACAATTTGCGGAAGTGGTGCCGGCTGCCGGCGCCACCAACGCGGCGGTACGGATCGACCCGCAGCGGCTGGCATCGCTGACCGACGCCGAATGGGTGGACGTCTGCCGCGATCCGGAGGTTGCGGAAGCGTCGGGAGCATAGAGGTTTTTCGGCGCGGCTGTTCCGGGCGGAA
Source organism: Mesorhizobium sp. (assembly GCA_036500025.1). Lineage (GTDB taxonomy): Bacteria > Pseudomonadota > Alphaproteobacteria > Rhizobiales > Rhizobiaceae > Mesorhizobium. The sequence continues at coordinate 5,713 of DASYCS010000255.1, forward strand.
TACCGCGCTTGTTAGTGTGGCGCGATAAGCAATACTATGTCTGTCGGGAACAACGCATGATTGCGGTCTGCCCGGCCTTTTGCAACCCAAGGAGAAAGCCATGAACCGTCACGCCACCGCCATCTGGAATGGCTCGCTCACCGAGGGCGCAGGCACGCTCGACACGCAGAGCGGGGCCTTCAACAAGCAGAGCTATTCGTTCAAAGGGCGCTTCCAGGACGAAAGCGGCAAGTCCGGCACCAACCCGGAGGAATTGATTGCGGCGGCGCATGCCGGCTGCTTTGCCATGCAGCTTTCGCATATGCTGGCCGAAAATGGCACGGTAGCGACCGAACTGAATGTCGAGGCGGTCGTCACCTACGGCCCGGCGGCGGGCGGCGGCTTCGAAATCACCGAAAGCGCGCTCAAGCTAACCGGCAAGGTGCCGGGCATCGACGCGGCGAAGTTCAAGGAACTGGCCGAAGGCGCGAAGGTCGAATGCCCGGTTTCCAAGGCGCTCGGCGCCATCAAGGTGACGCTCGACGCCAAGCTGGCGTAAGGCGGCGAATGATCGACGTCGCCGGAGCATTTCCAGCAAAAGTGTGAAATGGTTTTGCGTCCGGAAATGCGGCCAAAACAAAGAGATGGAGCGGTTTTACCGATCCGTTAAAGCCAGAACCGCTCTAGCTGCGGGCTTGCCCCGAGGATCCGCGCCGCCGGCAATATCGGGTCGAGAAATACGCCGGCTAACCATCCGGCATGAATGGAACTTCGAGACAGGCCGGGGATGGCGGCGCGGCTTGGCTCGCGCTGTCTATGCTTCAACCGCCAAGGTCGTCGAGCCGCGCAGTCAGTTTCGCCACCTGTTCTTCGAGGGTGGCGATGCGTGCTTCCATTCCTGCGGCGGCTGGTGTGCCGGGAGCGGATGCCGACGTAGCAATCGGAGCGTGCACGGCGGCCAGGGCGGCAATGTCGATGGGGCCGGTCAGCAGGTGCCCGTAGCGGTCCTCGCGCTGGCCGGGGCCACGGCCGATCTCCTGCGCCAGCGGCGGGTGCTTGCTGGTCAGCATGTCCAGTTCGGTGCGCACGGCATCGGCGGACCCGAAATTGGCCATGCGGTCGGTGCGGGTGTGCAATTCGTTGAGCGTCTGCGGCCCGCGCAAAAGCAGCATGGCGAGCAGGGCGCTTTGCGGCGTGGTCAGGCTGAATTTTCGCGATGCCATCTGCTCGTATCGGTCGGCGCGCGAAGCCATCATCCGCCGGGCAAGGCCTTTTTCTTCGAGGGATTTCAGGGTGCGGTTGATGTCGACCTGCTCCAGCGCCATGACCGGCTCGCGCGACGTCTTCTGGTTGGCGGCGGATTGCAGCGCATTGAGCGTCAGCGGATAGACATCCGGCGTCAGCAGCTGCTTTTCCAGAAGGCAGCCGAGGATGCGGGCTTCGACGGGCGTCAGGTGGGGGAGGTCGGTGTCAGTCATGGCCCGCCCCGTATCCAGCTATACCCTTCTCTCCACCATCATCTTCTTGATCTCCGCGATCGCCTTGGCCGGGTTCAGGCCTTTGGGGCAGGTCTGGGCGCAGTTCATGATGGTGTGGCAGCGGTAGAGGCGGAAGGGGTCTTCGAGGTTGTCGAGCCGCTCGCCCTTGGCTTCGTCGCGGCTATCAATCAGCCAGCGATAGGCTTGCAAAAGCGTTGCCGGGCCGAGATAGCGGTCGCCGTTCCACCAATAGCTCGGGCAGGAGGTCGAGCAGCAGGCGCACAGGATGCACTCGTACAGGCCGTCCAGTTTTTCGCGGTCTTCGTGGCTTTGCAGCCATTCCTTGGCCGGTTCGGGCGACACCGTGTGCAGCCATGGCTCGATCGAGGCGTGCTGGGCGTAAAAATTGGTGAGGTCGGGCACCAGATCCTTGACCACCTGCATGTGCGGCAGCGGATAAATCCGGATCGTGCCGGAAATCTCGTCGCTGCCCTTGGTGCAGGCAAGCGTGTTCGAACCGTCGATGTTCATGGCGCAGGAGCCGCAAATGCCTTCGCGGCAGGAACGGCGCAGCGTCAGCGTCGGGTCGATCTTGTTCTTGATGTAGAGCAGCGCATCGAGAACCATCGGCCCGCAATCGTCCATGTCGACGAAATAGGTGTCGATGCTCGGGTTCTCGCCGTCATCGGGCGACCAGCGGTAGATGCGATATTCGCGCAGATTGGTGGCGCCCGCCGGCTTCGGCCAGGTCTTGCCTTCGCGCATCTTGGAATTCTTAGGCAGTGCGAATTCGACCATGATGCGATCCTCAGTAAACCCGCGCCTTGGGCGCGATCTTGGCGAGGCTGATGCCGCCGTCTTCTTCCTTCAGCAGCGGCTCGGTGTGGACCGCGCGGTAGCTGAGCGAAACCTCGCCTTCCGGCGACAGGTGGGCAAGCGTATGCTTGCGCCAGTTGGCGTCGTCGCGGCTCTCGAAGTCCTCGCGGGCGTGGGCGCCGCGGCTTTCCTTGCGCGCTTCGGCGCCATAGACGGTGGTGATGGCGTTGGCCATCAGGTTTTCCAGTTCCAGCGTCTCGACCAGATCGGAATTCCAGATCATCGAGCGGTCGAACACCTTGATGTCCTTCAGCTCGCCCCAAATCTCCGAGATGCGCTTGCAGCCGTTTTCCAGCGATTCCTGCGTGCGGAACACGGCGGCGTCTTCCTGCATGGCATGCTGCATCCGCTCGCGGATGGTGGCGGTCGGGGTCGAGCCGTTGGCGTGGCGCAGGCGGTCGAAGCGATCCATGATCTTGTCGACCGAAGCGGTGTT
>DASYCS010000256.1:0-5569 GCA_036500025.1 Mesorhizobium sp.
CGCTGGCCGAGATCAACAGCGATCTTGGCGAGCCCGACCGCATGCTGCGCCTGCTGCAAGGCGACGTCGGTTCGGGCAAGACGGTGGTGGCGCTGCTGGCCATGACGCGCGCGGTGGAGGCCGGCGGCCAGGCCGTGCTGATGGCACCGACCGAAATCCTGGCGCGCCAGCATCTGGCGACGATCGCGCCTTTGGCCGAGCGCGCGGGCCTTCGCGTCGCCATTTTGACTGGGCGCGAAAAAGGACGCGACCGCGCCGACACCCTTGCCGGCCTTGCCAGTGGCGATATCGACATCGCCATCGGCACGCATGCGCTGTTCCAGGAAGCGGTATCGTTCAAGAACCTCGTTTTCGCCGTCATTGACGAACAGCATCGCTTCGGCGTGCATCAGCGACTTGCCATCGACGCCAAGGGCGACGCGCCCGACATGCTGGTGATGACGGCGACGCCGATCCCGCGCACGCTGGTGCTGACGGCGTTCGGCGACATGGACGTGTCGAAACTGACCGAAAAACCCATCGGCCGCCAGCCGATCCGTACCGTCACCCTGCCGCTGGAGCGTCTGGACGAACTGGTGGGGCGCATGCGCGAGGCGGTGGAAGGCGGCCAGAAGATTTACTGGATTTGTCCGTTGGTCGAAGAATCCGAAGAGATCAAGCTGATGTCGGCGCAGGACCGCTTCGCATCGCTCAAACCGCTGTTCGGCAACCGCATCGGCCTTGTCCATGGCCGCATGAAGGGCGCGGAGAAGGACGAGGCGATGCGCGCCTTCAAGGAAGGCGAAACGCGCATCCTGATCGCCACGACCGTCATCGAGGTCGGCGTCGACGTGCCGGACGCCACCATCATGGTGATCGAGCACGCCGAGCGCTTCGGCCTGGCGCAACTGCACCAGTTGCGCGGGCGGGTCGGGCGCGGCTCGAAGCCGTCGTCCTGCGTGCTGCTCTACAAGGAGCCGCTGGGTGAAACGGCGAAGCGGCGGCTTTCGGTGATGCGAGAGACCGAGGACGGCTTCCTCATTGCCGAGGAAGATTTGAAACTGCGCGGCGAAGGCGAGTTGCTGGGCACTCGCCAGTCCGGCGCGCCGGGCTTCCAGGTGGCGCGCATCGAGGCGCATGCCGACCTGCTGGAGGCTGCCCGCGACGATGCCAGGCTGATCCTTTCGCGCGACCCGGAACTGCAATCGGAGCGCGGCGAAGCGGTTCGGCTGTTGCTTTATCTGTTCGGCCGCGACGAGGCGGTTCGCTTGCTGCGGGCTGGCTGAACCTCGCCCAGCGTCGGATTGGCGATTTCAATCAGCTCGCCATCCGGGCCGGGCAGTTTCTTCTTAACCGGAGGGGCGACGAGGCCGGCGGAGACGATCAACCGGGCGCCCTCCTCTATCGTCATATCGAGCATGACGACTTCCGACTTGCGCACATACATCAGGAAACCGGTGGTCGGATTGGGCGTGCACGGCATGAAGACGCCCATCAGCGGATCGCCCTCGACGAGCAGTTTCTGGTTGATCTCGGTGTCTTTTTCGCCGCCGATGAAGACCAGCGACCAGACGCCCTTGCGCGGATATTCGACCAGGCCGACCTGGCTGAACATGTCGCCCTTGTTGGAAAGAACCGTTTCGAAGATCTGCTTCAGCGAACGATAGATGCCGCGCACCAGCGGCATGCGGCCAAGCAGGCGCTCGCCGAAATTGACAATGGCGCGGCCAACGATATTGGCGGTGAGGAAGCCGATCAACGTGATGAGCACGAGCGCAACGATGAGGCCGAAGCCTGGAATGCGGAACGGCAGATAGGTTTCGGGGCTGTAGCGGGCGGGGATATAGGGCTTCACCCACGAATCGACCCAGCCAATGAACGACCAAGCGATATAGGCGGTGATCGCCAGCGGCGCGCAGACGATGAAGCCGGTCAGGAAATAGTTCCTCAACCGCGTCATGGCGGAAGTCTTGGGCAGGTCGGACATCGTTCACCGTTTCGTTGCGGTGCAACGTTAGGCGAGCGGCAGGCGCATTGGAACCGGCAATCTACGCCGCGGCGTCCAGCGGCTCGATCTTATCCAGTTCCGTAGCCAGTTTCCTTGCCTCGGTCTCAAGTTCATAAGCCTGCTGGAAGTTCATCCAGAATTCGGCGGTCGTGTTGAAGTAGCGCGCGAGACGAAGCGCCGTGTCCGGCGTCATGCCGATTTCCTCCTTGGCGATCCGCTCGATGCGGGTGCGCGGCAGGTTGAGTTTTCCGGCAAGCGCGCCCGCGCTCAAGCCAAGCGGAAGCAGGTATTCCTCACGCAGGAATTCACCAGGATGGATGGGGCGCGCAAACTTCAATGCCATTTCTATCCTCCATGCAGCTAGTGGTAATCGACGATCTCGACATCTTCGGCACCTGATGGCGTCCACCGAAAGCAGATAAGCCATTGATCGTTGATCCGGATCGAATGCTGGCCGACGCGATCACCTTTCAATGCCTCAAGATGATTGCCGGGCGGGGAGCGAAGATCGCCAAGCTCAACCGCACTGGCAACGGCCCGCAACCCGCGCTCGGCACGTGAAACCATATCCGCAGGAAAACCTTTCGGCGTCTTGCCAGCTGCAACGGCTTCCACCGCCTTGCCTTTGAACGAAATAATCGGCACGCCGCCTCCGTGCTCCGTATCATACAGTGATACGGCCTGGAAATCAAGGCATATGTATCAATGAATGATACAGGCGAGCGGAGATGCCGCCCTATTCCACCGTCACCGACTTCGCCAAATTGCGCGGCTGGTCGACATCGGTGCCCATGAAGACGGCGGTGTAATAGGCCAGCATCTGGATCGGCAGGGCGTAGATGTTGGGCGAGATGATTTCCGGCACATCCGGCAGCACGATCGTTTGCAGCGTGTCGACGGTCGCCTGGGCCGCGCCCTTCTGGTCGGTGATGAGGATGATCTTGCCGCCGCGCGCCGCGACTTCCTGCATGTTCGAGACGGTCTTCTCAAAGATGCGGTCGTGCGGGGCGATTACGATGACCGGCATGTTCTCGTCGATCAGCGCGATCGGCCCATGCTTGAGTTCGCCCGCCGCATAGCCCTCGGCATGGATGTAGGAGATTTCCTTGAGCTTCAGCGCGCCTTCCATGGCGAGCGGGAAATTGGTGTCGCGGCCAAGGTAAAGCACATGCTTGTAGTGGGCCAGTTCGCGCGCCAGTTTCTCGATCTGGGTGTCCAGCTTCAGCACCTGGGTGGCGAAGCGCGGCGCTTCCGACAACTGACGCACCAACGTTTTTTCTTCGTCGGGCGTGATCTTGCCGCGCGCCTTGGCGGCGCGCACGGCAAGGGCGGCCAGCACGGAAAGCTGGCAGGTGAAGGCCTTGGTCGAGGCAACGCCGATTTCGGGGCCGGCGAGCGTCGGCAGGGTCACGTCGCTCTCGCGCGCAATGGTCGATTCGCGCACGTTCACCACCGCGCCTATCGGCAAGCCCGACTTGCGGCAATAGCGCAGCGAGGCCAGCGTGTCGGCGGTTTCGCCCGACTGCGAGATGAACAGGGCGGCGCTATCCTTCGACAGCGGCATTTCGCGGTAGCGGAATTCGGACGCTATATCGATGTCGACCGGCAGGCGAGCCAGGCGCTCGAACCAGTATTTGCCGACAAGGCCGCTGAGATAGGCGGTGCCGCAGGCCGAGATCGCCAGGCGGTCGATCTTGGCGAAGTCGAAAGGCAGGTCCAGCGGCCGCGATGTGCCGCTGGCGAAATCGAGGTAATGCGCCAGCGTATGCGCGATCACTTCGGGCTGCTCATGGATTTCCTTTTCCATGAAATGGCGGTGGTTGCCCTTGTCGACCATATAGCTGGTGCCTAGCGACTGCTGGCGCTTGCGCTCCACCTTGTTGCCGTCGATGTCGAAAATGGCGATCTCGTCGCGGCGCACCACCGCCCAGTCGCCGTCTTCCAGATAGGTGATCGAGTTGGTGAAAGGGGCGAGCGCAATCGCGTCGGAACCCAGGAACATCTCGCCATCGCCGTGGCCGACAGCCAGCGGCGGGCCGTTGCGGGCGCCGACGACGAGGTTATCGTCGCCCTCGAACAGAATGGCCAGCGCGAAAGCGCCATTCAGAAGCTTGATCGCCTTATGCGCAGCCTCGACCGGCGCTGCGCCACGCTTGAGTTCACGCGAAACCAGATGGGCGACCACTTCGGTGTCGGTCTGCGAAGAGAAGGCGTAACCGTCGCGGATCAGTTCGTCGCGCAGATCGGCGAAATTCTCGATGATGCCATTATGGACGACGGCGACGCCGCTGGAAAAATGCGGATGCGCATTGGTTTCGTTCGGCACGCCATGCGTCGCCCAACGGGTGTGGCCGATGCCGATATTGCCGCCAAGCGGCTCGGCCTGGAGGCGGCGTTCGAGGTTGACCAGCTTGCCCTCGGCGCGGCGGCGGCCAAGCTCGCCGGCCTCGATGGTGGCGACGCCGGCGGAATCGTAGCCGCGATATTCAAGCCGCTTCAGCGCATCGACGATAAGCGGGGCAACCGGGTTCCGGCCGACGATTGCGACGATGCCACACATGCTTGCTTTCCCCGTCCACGATTCGCGAAGTCCTGCGGCTCTCTAGAGAATGCCGGCCTGTCGCGGAAATCACATTGCGTTTCGCCGCATATCGGCAAAACCTAATTCTCGACCGTCCTTAGGACAGGCCACGCCTGAAATCCAGTTCTCCGAACCCTGCTTTACTTTCCCGCTGCCGAGGCGCGGCGTTCGCGCAGTTCCTTCGCCTTGCCCGGCAACGTCTTCTGGCGGGCGCGACCGAAGGCGAGCGCGTCGTCCGGCACGCTTTCGGTGATGACGCTGCCCGACGCGACATAGGCGCCATTGCCGATGGAAACGGGTGCTACCAGCGAGGAATTGGAGCCGATGAAGGCGTTTTCGCCAATGTCGGTGATGAATTTCGAGTAGCCGTCATAATTGCAGGTGATGGTGCCCGCGCCGATATTGGCGCCCGCGCCGATGCGCGCGTCGCCGATATAGGTCAGGTGGTTGACCTTGGCGCCTTCCTCGATGGTCGCCTTCTTGACCTCGCAGAAATTGCCGACCTTGGCCCTTGCCTTCAGGTCAGCGCCCGGGCGCAGCCGCGCAAACGGTCCGACATCGGCGCCCGGCCCGATCATTGCCCCTTCAATATGGCTGAAGGCATGGATTTTCGCCCCATCGGCGATGGCGACGCCCGGACCGAACCAGACATTCGGCTCGACGACCGTGTCGGCGCCGATCTCGGTGTCGTGCGAGAAAAACACGGTTTCCGGCGCGACCAGCGTGACGCCGGAAAGCATCGCCTCGCGGCGGCGGCGCTTTTGCCAGATGCCTTCGGCCTCCGCCAGTTCGGCCCGGTTGTTGATGCCGAGCGCGTTTTCGAAACTGGCCTCGGTAGCAACCACCTCCAGCCCTTGCGCGGCGGCGATCTCGACGATGTCGGTCAGGTAATATTCGCCCTTGGCGTTCTGGTTGCCGACCGCATCGAGCAGTTTCAGCGCATGGCTGCCGGCAATCGCCATCAGGCCGCCATTGCAGAACTTTATCTTCCGCTCCTCGTC
>DASYCS010000257.1:0-5003 GCA_036500025.1 Mesorhizobium sp.
GTAACGATCGCGGAACGGATGCCGGAAACCTGGGCCAGCCTGGTCGAGGCCAAGGGCCACGGCGTGGTCGACGGCGAGGTCCTGTCGCGCGGCGAGGAAGCCGACGAATTCCTGTTGATGGGTCTGCGGCTGGTGGAAGGCATCGACCTTGCCCGCTACGAGCAGTTTTCCGGACGCGGCCTGTCTTCGACGCGGCTTTCGACGCTTCAAGACGAGGGGCTGGTTTCGCCCATCGGCAATTCGCGCCTGCGTGCCACGCCGGCCGGCATGATCGTGCTGGACGCGGTGGTAGCCGATCTGGCGCGGTAGTTAGCACTCGACCGATTTGCCGCCGGCTGCCTGCGCTCTAGCGGGATGGGCTTTTGGCGCGGCTTTTTTTGCCTGCGGCCATTGATGGCGTAGGCTTGCCGGCCCCGCTGTCGCGGCCGGCGCGACAGGACGTAACCGTATCGCGCTGGATCATGCCGGGCATCGCACTCTCCTAGATACCGGCAAATCGACCGGCATCTATTTCGTTCCACGACCTATTCGCCGTTCCGGTTTTGCAAGCTTGGCCAAGCCGTGCCAAACAGGGCGAAGCAAGGGGTGAGCATGCCAGCCGAGACGACGCCACATCGCTATATGATCGGGCAGACGGAAATGGTCGCCCGGCCGCTGGAAGCCGCGCTTTATCTGGTGGCGACGCCCATCGGCAATCTCGGCGACATCACGCTGCGCGCGCTGGAAACGCTGGCCGCCGCCGATGTTCTTGCCTGCGAAGATACGCGGGTAAGCCGCGTGCTTTTGGCGCGCTATGGCATCCGCCGCCGCACCACCGCCTATCACGAGCACAATTCGGCGGAGGCCGGGCCGAAGCTGATTGCGGCGCTTGAAGCCGGGCAAAGCGTGGCGCTGATTTCGGACGCCGGCACGCCGCTGATTTCCGACCCCGGCTACCGGCTGGTCGGCGAGGCGCTGGAAAAGAACATCCGCGTCGTGCCCATTCCCGGCGCATCGGCGCCGCTGGCAGCGCTCACCGCCTCCGGCCTGCCCTCCGACGCCTTCCTGTTTGCCGGCTTCCTGCCCGTCAAGACCGGGCAAAAGCTGGCGCGACTGCAAGAATTGAAGATCGTGCCGGCGACGCTGATCTTCTTCGAATCGCCACGCCGGCTGGCCGATACGCTCGCCGCCATGGTCGAGGCGCTGGGCGGCGAGCGACGGGCAACCATCGGACGCGAACTGACCAAGACGTTCGAGGAGATGCGCCCCGGCGCCCTGGCCACGCTGGCCGAACATTATGCGGCAGCCGACACGCCAAAGGGCGAAATCGTCATTTGCGTCGGCCCTCCCGACCATGCGGTGGAAGAGCCTGCCGATATCGACCGGCTGCTCTTGTCGCTGGCCAAGGAGATGCCGGCCTCGAAGGCGGCGGCGGAGGCCGCAAAGATGACCGGCGGCCAGAAGCAGGCGCTTTACCGCCGGCTGCTGGAACTCAGGGATGCCGCAGAGGACGACGGTGACTGAGAGCGCCACCGCCAAGCGGCGCAAATCCCATCAGCGCGGGCATCGCGGCGAAGGGCTGGCGGCGATGGCGCTTCGGTTGAAGGGCTTTCGCATCCTTGCCCGCCGCTACCGCACCAAGCTCGGCGAAATCGACCTGATCGCGCGGCGCGGCGACCTCGTGCTGATCGTCGAGGTCAAGGCGCGCCGGACGCTGATCGAGGCGATGCAGGCCATTGCGTTTGAATCGGAACGGCGCATCGAGGGCGCCGCCGATCTGTGGCTTTCGCGCCAGCCCGATTACGGCAGGTTGTCGGTGCGCTTCGACATGGTGGCGGTGCTGCCGTGGCGCTGGCCGGTGCATGTGGAAAATGCGTTTCATGGCCGAAACTAGGCGCTTGTTTCGGGAAATAGCGCTCGCGGACTTGAAACCACGCGCGCTGCCGTTTATCGGCGGGTCGCCGGCATCGGCTTTGCCGGCTCTTGGAGACGTAAGATGACCCTTCCCGACCGAATGAGCGTCGACGAGCGCAGCCCGTTCTACAACGCCGAGGCGCTGGAGCGCGGCGTCGGCATCCTGTTCAACGGCAAGGAGCGGGAAGACGTCAGCGAATATTGCGTCAGCGAGGGCTGGATTCGCGTCGCCACGCCGAAATCCAAGGACCGCTTCGGCAATCCGCTGACCATCAAGCTCAAGGGCGAGGTGAAGCCCTTCGTCAAGGAATAGCCGGACTTCCCGGCTGATCGCTTTCCGGACATAAACCGGCTCCAATCTGGAATTGCTTCAGCGCCGCGTCACCCGCATCGGCAGGCCGCCCTGCGGCTGCGTGGTCAATTTCTGCACCGGCCACGGCTTTGTTTCGGCGGTGCTGTCGAAGCGGAAGCGCGACAGCAGGATGGCCAGCGCGATGATCGCTTCCTGCATGGCAAACGAAGCGCCGATGCAGACGCGCGGCCCCGCCCCGAACGGCAGATACTGGAAACGGTCGATCTTTTCGCGGTTTCCCGGATGAAAGCGCTCCGGCATGAAGGCGTCCGGCCAGTCCCACAGCTTGCGGTGGCGGTGGATGACCCAGGGCATCACCAGCACGGCGGCTTTCGGCGGAATGTAAAGGCCATTGTAGGTTTCCGGCTCTATCGGCTCGCGGTTGATTGAGGGCGCGGGCGGAAAAAGCCGGAGCGCCTCGTCAAAGGCGGCGCGGGTAAGCGGCATCGCATCCAGCCACTTGGTCGGGTCGGGTTCGCTGGCCAGCACCGCGTCGATCTCGCGTTCGATCGGCTCGCGCTCCCACGGCGCCTCGGCCAGGCAATAAAGCGTCCAGCCGAGCGCGCGCGCCGTCGTCTCGTGGCCGGCTCCGATGAAGGTGATGATGTTGTCCTCGACCTCGGCGCGCGTCAGTCCGCCCGGCCCTTCGGCGCGCAACAAAAGCGTCAGGAAATCTTGCGGCGCGCCGTCCAGATCCCGCTTCAGCCTGTCCTGCCGCATCGTTACCGTGTCGGCGACGATCTTGCGGAAATAGGCCATGGTCTTGCGGCCGCGAATGCGGGTCAGGCGCGGCATCCAGTCGGGGGCGCGCAGCAGGTCGAGCGGATCGACCCGGCCCATGGTTTCCAGCAGGCGGTCGATATCCTGCGCAAACGTGCCTTTCTCGCCGGCGATTTCACCTGAGAACAGCGTTTCGGCGAGAATGTCATAGGTCAGCATCGTCATGTCGTGGGCAAGGTCGGTGGTCGCGCCGTCCCGATAGCGCTCGACGAATTCCAGCGTGCGCTTCAGCATCGGCTGGGCGAAGCCGAAGATGTGGCGCGGCGTGAACACCGGCGCCATCGCCTTGCGCGAGCGCTTCCACACTTGGCCTTCCGCCGTCAGCAGACCGTCGCGCAGGATCGGGCGCAGTATCTTCTGGCGCACCGTCGCCATCTTGTAGTTCTTCGCATTGTCGACCAGCACATGGCGGATAAGGCCGGGATCGTTGGCGATGACCAGCGGGCCGCCGACGCCGGTGACCGAAATCCACGGTTCGTTGTACGTCGGCTCGCCCCACAGTTCGAGCGGGTTGCGGTAGACGATGCGGATCATCTCCAGCGTCGAGGGCGGCGACGTGCGCGGCTTCGGCGCCGGCGGGACGAAGGGGGCTGGTCGGCTATCCATTGTGCGCTCCGCTCAAGAGCTGAATGTAGGGTGGAGCGAGGCTTGCGTCCATGCGACCGGCCGGCGCGGCGCCTGCCCGCCGCCATTGGCGGAACCGATGCCTGTCATAGAAGCCCTGTGAAGAAACCCCAGCATGGAAATTCCATCGGGGGGGGGAAACGCCATCGAGAAACGATGTGTTCAACCAATCCAATCCAGTTCAGCCGAGCAAATGCTTGCCCTCGACCGGCGCAGCGCTTAGGTGACGTTTGCCACCGGATACCGTCAGCCATCAGGAGCGCCCCTTGAAACATCAGTTGAGCATCATCGTCGGCAGCACGCGCCCTGGCCGGGTCGGCCCGGTCTACGCCGAATGGCTGGAGACATTTGCAACGGCGCATGGCGGCTTTGCGCCGGTCATCCACGACCTCGCCGAATTCGATCTGCCGCTGCTCGACGAGCCGCACCACCCGCGCATGGGCAAATACATGAACGATCACACCAAGGCCTGGTCGAAGGCGGTGGATGGCGCCGATGCCTTCGTGTTCGTGACGCCCGAATATAATTACTTCACCGCGCCGGCCATCGTGAATGCCGTGGACTACCTTTCGCGGGAATGGGCCTACAAGCCGGCAGCACTTCTTAGCTATGGCGGCATGTCGGGCGGCTTGCGTTCGGTGGAAGCGCTGAAGCCGCTGCTGACAGCCGTACGGCTGATGCCGATTCCGGAAGGGGTGGCGCTGCCGATGCACAACAATGCGCGCGACGAAAAAGGCGCGTTCCAGCCCGGCGACCATGTGCTTTCGAGCGCCAAGACCATGCTGGACGAGCTTGTGCGCTGGAGCGAGGCGCTGAAGCCGATGCGGCAGGCCGGCTAGCCGCGCCACGGCCACTTTCGGCGGGCGCTTCGAGCGCGCTCAAATGCCTGCAAAACTTGGAAAATCGGCTGCAAAGGCCTATATTCAGGCAAGCGCCGGGCTGCGATTCGCGGCCTGGTTTCCAAGCGGCATTCGCGCCAGCAACCGAACGGATTTTCATGAGCGACCAGACCGACACCGCCAATGGCGCAGAGGCCGAGTACGGCGCCGATTCCATCAAGGTTTTGAAGGGGTTGGATGCCGTGCGCAAGCGGCCGGGCATGTATATCGGCGACACCGATGACGGCTCTGGCCTGCACCACATGGTTTATGAGGTGGTCGACAACGCCATCGACGAGGCCTTGGCCGGCCACGCCGACCTCGTCACGGTGACGCTGAACCCCGACGGTTCGGTGACGGTTATCGACAATGGGCGCGGGATTCCAACGGATATCCACACCGGCGAAGGCATTTCGGCCGCCGAAGTCATTATGACCCAGCTTCACGCGGGCGGTAAGTTCGACCAGAATTCGTAC
>DASYCS010000258.1:0-3483 GCA_036500025.1 Mesorhizobium sp.
CCAACCCCGGCATGGTGTCGTGGTTCGTCAAGCAGGCGCTGCTCAATCTCGCCGGCGACCTCGGCTTCGATTTTTCCGAACCGGCGCAGGATGACCGCGAGGGCTGGGCGGCGCTGATGGAAAAAGCCGGCGTCAAGGGCATCCATATCGCCGAGCGCGATACGCAGCGCGCCGCCAAGCCCAAGCCGATGGGCGTCTTCTGGAACACATGGTCGGTGGAAGGCTTCATTTCCGAAGGCCTTCAGCCCGCCGAACTGGGCTGGGGAACGCATGAGAAATGGATGCCGGAAAACGCCAGGACGCATAGCGAAGGCTCCGGCGCCGGCATCTACCTCGAACAACCCGGCGCCAATACGCGCGTGCGCACCTGGTGCCCGACGCCCGGCCCGCAATTCGGCTTTCTGGTGACGCATAATGAGGCGATCTCCATCGCCGATTTCTTCACCGTGCGCGGCAAGGACGGCGCGGCGCAATACCGCCCGACCTGCCACTATGCCTACCATCCGTGCAACGACGCGGTACTGTCGCTGCACGAGATGTTCGGAGCCGAAGGCAAGGCCCAGGAAGTCCAGCACGTGCTTGAGGAGTACGAGCTGGTCGATGGCGTCGACGAGCTTGGCGTGCTGCTCTATGGCCACGCCAGGAACGCCTACTGGTATGGCTCGCATCTGTCGCTTCAGGAAGCGCGCCGGCTTGCGCCTTATCACAATGCCACCGGCCTTCAGGTCACCTCGGCGGTGGTCGCCGGCATGGTCTGGGCGCTGGAGAACCCGAATGCCGGCATCGTCGAGACGGATGAGGTCGATTACCGCCGCTGCCTCGAAGTACAGGCGCAATATCTCGGGCCGGTCGAAGGCTATTACACCGACTGGACGCCGCTGGATGGACGGCCGGGCCTGTTTGCCGAGGACATCGACAAGACCGACCCGTGGCAGTTCCGCAACATCCTCGTGCGATAGCGACAGGCTGCCCCCACCCGCATCCCTTGCAATCGCCCGGAAATCGGGCGATTGAAAAGCTGCGGACCGAGGAGAGGACCACTCAAATGAAGCTTTCGCGCACCACGCTCAACGGCGCTCTTGCCATGGCGGCGGCCCTGGCGCTGGCCGCCTGCGCCACAAGCGGGCCATCCACCCCGTTGGCTGGCACTGCTGCGCCCAAAGGGGTCGAAGGCTCCTGGATCGACGCACAGGGCACCGGCCTTTCCACGCTTTCCTCCGGCAGCTTCCGCACGGTGGCGACCGATACCGGCCAGAAACTCGCCGAAGGCAGCTATGTCGTCACCGGCGCGACTTCCGTGGAAATCAACGGCACCTCGCTGATCCGCCAGTCGCCGATCGGCTTCAACTGCCTTTTGGTGTCGACCAGCCAGCTGAATTGCACCAGTTCTTCCGGGCAAAACTTTGTGCTGACCCGCCGCGGCTAAGCGGCAGCGGTCATTTCCCCACCCCGAACAACCGGGGTGCGGCCACACGCGGCATTGAAACCCTGCCCGGCATCGCTACTTTCCAGCGATGCCCAAGGAAATGCCCGCCATGAATTTATCCAACGCCAACGCCGCCCGCGCCATCGATCCGCTTACGGCTGGGCGCCCTGCCGTTGAAACGGGCAAGGTCGGCGTCATGCTGGTCAATCTCGGCACGCCCGATGGCACCGGTTTCAAGCCGATGTGGCGCTATTTGCGGGAATTCCTGTCCGATCCGCGCGTCATCGAGCTTAACCGGGCGATCTGGTATCCGATCCTGTACGGGCTGGTCCTGACCACGCGTCCGCAAAAATCAGGCGCCAACTACGCTCGCATATGGAACCGCGAGAAGAATGAATCGCCGTTGCGCACCTTTACCCGCGCGCAGGGCCAAAGACTCGCGCAGGCGCTTGGCGATCTGCCGAACGTCGTGGTCGACTGGGCGATGCGCTATGGCAACCCGTCGACGGCCAGCGTCGCGCAAAAGCTGGTCGAGCAGGGTTGCGACCGCATCGTTTGCTTTCCGCTCTATCCGCAATATTCGGCAACCACGACGGCAACCGCCAACGACCAGCTGTTTCGTGCGCTGATGAAGATGCGCCGCGCCCCGGCCGTCCGCAGCGTGCCGCCCTATTACGACGAACCGGCCTATATCGACGCGCTGGCCAGTTCCATCGAGAAGCATCTGGCGACGCTCGATTTTGCTCCCGAGGTGGTCATCACCTCCTACCACGGCATCCCGAAGCCCTATTCCGACAAGGGCGACCCCTATTATTTTCACTGCCAGAAGACGACGCAATTGCTGCGTGAACGGCTGGGCTGGGACGATAGGAGGCTCATCATCACCTTCCAGTCGCGCTTTGGCGCGCAGGAATGGTTGCAGCCCTACACCGACAAGACGATCGAGCAATTGGCCAAGGACGGCGTGAAATCCATCGCCGTGGTCAATCCGGGCTTCTCGGTGGATTGCATCGAGACGCTGGACGAGATCGGGCGCGAAGCGGCGGAAACTTTCCACCATGCCGGCGGCAAGAACTTCACCCACATCCCCTGCCTCAATGACAGCGCCGAGGGCATGGCGGTGATCGAGGCGATGGTGCGGCGCGAACTTTCCGGCTGGGCCTGACGCCCGGAACGTCAGCGCCGCATGAACGTTGACCGAAACCCTCGGAGACGTTCATGCCCCGCAAACTCGATTTGAGAACCGGCCGTCCGGTCTGGTTCGCCTACCGCGCGCCCAAAGTTGCCACCGACAGGCTGACCCGCGACGTGAAAACCGACGTGCTGATCGTCGGCATGGGCATCAGCGGCGCCATGATTGCCGAGGCGCTGACCGCACAAGGCCGCTCGGTGATCTGCATCGACCGGCGCGGCCCGCTCAAGGGTTCGACGCCCGCGACCACGGCACTGGTGCAGTTCGAGATCGATCAGCCGCTGACGGCGCTGTCGCGCATGATCGGCAAGGCGCCTGCCCAGCAGGCATGGCGGCGCTCGCGCATTGCCGTCACCAACCTGCGCGGACGCATCGAAGGCCTCGGCATCGATTGCGACCCTGTTGGCCGGCAATCGCTCTATCTGGCCGGCACGACGCTCGGTCCCTCGGACTTGCGCGCCGAAGCCGATGCGCGGCGGGAGGCTGGAATCGCCGCCGATTACCTGAAACCCCTCCAGCTCAAGGGCCGGTTCGGCATAGACCGGGACGGCGCTATCCTGAGCCAGGAAAACCTGGCGCTCGATCCACGTAAACTGACCGCTGGTCTCCTCAACAAGGCGGCGCAGCGCAAGGCGAAATTCTATTCGCCGGTGGAGGCGATAAAGTTCCAGGATGGTCGCGACGAGGTGATCGTTGGCACCAGGGACGGACCCACCGTCACCGCGAAGAACGTCGTGTTGGCGACCGGCTATGAATTGACAGACATCGTTCCGGCCGCCGCGCATCAGGTCATCTCGACCTGGGCCATCGCCACCAAACCGCAGCCGCGCAAGCTATGGCCGGGCGCCGCCCTGATCTGGGAAGC
>DASYCS010000259.1:0-2123 GCA_036500025.1 Mesorhizobium sp.
AAACGCTGGATGAACGCATTGCGCGCCGCGCGGCCTTTCTTTCCGCCTACCAGAACGCAGCCTATGGCCGCCGTTACGCCGACAGGATCGCCGCCCTGCGCGCGGCCGAATCCCGGCTCGCCGCAGGCTCCACCGTGGTCACCGAAGCCGCTGCCAAAAACCTGTTCAAGCTGATGGCCATCAAGGACGAGTATGAGGTGGCGCGCCTCTATACGGACGGCTCTTTCGCCCGCGAACTGTCGAAGCAGTTTCAAAGCTACGACAGCATCGAGTTTCATCTGGCGCCGCCGATAATGGGGCGGCGCGACACGGCGGGCAACCCAATGAAATCCAGCTTCGGCCCGTGGATGATGAAGGCATTCCGCGTTCTGGCGGCGCTGAAGGGCGTGCGCGGCACGGCTTTCGACGTGTTCGGCTACAGCACCGAACGGCGCTTGGAGCGTCGGTTGCTGGCGCAGTATGAAGGCGATCTCGATCTTATCGGCAGTCGCCTTTCTCCCGCATCGGTCGAGGCAGCGGCAGCTCTCGCTTCTGTGCCCGCTCTCATTCGCGGTTTCGGCCATGTGAAGCTCGCCGCCGTCGAACGTGCGGCGGCGGAGCGGGCAAGGCTGGTCGACAGGCTGGACAGCGCCGGTGCGCCACCCCGGCTCCAGGCCGCGGAGTGACCGATTACCCATTGTTTTTCAACGGATAGGCATGGATTGAGGGTGTTCCCGGTCTCCGACGCCGGGGTCTAAGCCTTTCTTAAGGCGGATATGGCAATTCTTGGCTCCCAAAGCGGGAACCGACGTGGCCGTATCAAGAAAAACAGAGCTCCCGGACGACGTTTATATTCCGTTTGTGGAAACGCTTTTCCGCGACGGCTTCACGCTCGCCATCGGCATTCTGGCCCAGACGCTTCTCATCTCGCTGGTATGGGCCAAAACCGGCAATCCGGCCTATCTCGCGGTTGTCCTTTGCCTTGTGCTGGTCGGCATCGTGCGCGTGTGGGACATGCGCAATTTCGCCAAGTTGCCGCCGCTCACCACGCGAGCGCAGGCGAGGAAGCGCGAAAACGTCTACATCGTCTTCGGCGGCATGCACGGCAGCGTGCTGGGTGCCTTCTGCCTGGTCGCCATCACCGCCGCGCAGGACAGCTTTTCCGAAACGGCCGCGGTCTGCATCGCGCTGGCGACGGCGGCGGGCATTGCCGGCCGCAACTACGGCTCCCCGCGCATGGTCATCATCCTGATCATTACGCTGACATGCCCGATGTCGCTCGGTTTCATCTTGCGCGGCGATTTCTACCACGTCACGCTCGGCCTGCTTTCCACGCCCTTCCTGCTCAGCATCCACCGCTATGCGGACATCGTGCGCGATGTGCTGTTTACCGCGATTTCAGCCGAAAAGCGGGCCAACAGCTTCGCGCAGCGCTTCAACCGCGCGCTGAACACCATGTCGCACGGCCTCGTCATGCTTGGCCCCGATGGCCGCGTCGTGGTGGCTAACGCGGAAGCCGCGCATCTGATGTCGCTGAAGACGCCCGACGCGCTGCTCGGCCGCACGGTCCATTCGCTGCTCATGCGCGGCGTCGCCGGCAACATGCTGACGCCGAAAGACTGCCGCTATGTCGAGGCGCAATTGACGCGGGCCTTGCGCGAAGGCCGCGACCGCAAGGTTCTCGTCGGCTTCTCGAACGGCCAGCACTATGAGTTTTCGGCGCGCGAGGGCAGCCAGGAACTGGGCGTCATCACCTTCGAGGATGTCACGGCGCGGGTAATGGCCGAAGACAAGATCCGCTTCATGGCCCGCTTCGACAGCCTGACTGGCCTTGCCAACCGCGCTTACTTCCACGAGATGGTCTGCGAGGCGATGGTCGTTGGCGACCAGGACCGCCTCTGCGGCCTGGCGGCGTTCGACCTTGACGACTTCAAGAGCGTCAACGACACGCTCGGCCATCCCATCGGCGATGGGTTGATCTACGCCGTCGCCGATCGGCTGGGCGCACTCTCCGCGCCCGGCGTTCAGGTCAGCCGCTTCGGCGGCGACGAATTCATGATCTATTTCGACCGGGTCGAGGACGAAATCCATCTCGGCGCCCAGATGGACGATATCTTCACCGCGTTGCAGGGCGAAATCGATGT
>DASYCS010000260.1:0-5745 GCA_036500025.1 Mesorhizobium sp.
CCGGCAGGCCGGTATCCTGCAACGCGGGAAGATGCGTTTCGGGCGCGGGCCGGCCAATCAGCACTGAGGGCACTTCCGAACTGTCGTGGCCGGAAAGCAGTTGCGACAGGAACACGCCGGCAAGTCCAAGGAAAATCAGCAGCGGCAGCAAAACGAAAAGCCGGCGCCTGGGCGGCACGGTTGCCTCTGGTTCGACGCTCATGGCTTGGACGCTCCCGTCTTGTCGGAGCGGCGGCGGATGCCGGCGGCTTCCAGTTGCGCCAGTTCGCGCTTGCGGGCGCGCTGGTCGAGCAGCACCCAGCCGATCAACCCGGCCAGGACGATGGCGGTAATGGCATAGGCCGCCGTCACGTAGAGCGCATGGGCGCTCATGCGAGATGCCTCACGCCTGTGTTGATCCTCATCGCGCCGCCCGCTCTTTCCATGTCTTCCCTTAGCGTCCGGCCGCTGGCCGTGCAATATTTGGCCTTGCGGCTTGGTGCTTTGGCCTGGCGGCTTTGGCGGCGGATGAACGCGAAGTGATCCGTCAGTCGGCGCCGCCGCGCAGCGCAAGGGCTGCGGCGAGCGGACCGATCACGGCAAAGAACAGGGTCAGCGCGGCAAGAATAAGGAAGGGGGGCAGGAAGGGGTCCGGATCGGCGACCGCGCCATAGCTCGCCGACACGCCGAAGATCAGCACCGGAATGGTCAGCGGCAGTATCAGCACGGAAATCAGCATGCCGCCGCGCGGCAGCGCCACCGCCACGGCGGCGCCAACGGCGCCGATAAAGGCGATGGCCGGCGTGCCGACAAGCAGGGTCAGCGTGGTGGCGCCGATGCCGAGCGGGTCCATGTTCATGAACAGGCCGAGCAAGGGCGCGGCGATCACCAGCGGCAGCACGCTTGCCGTCCAGTGCGCCAGGCATTTCACCAGCACGGTCAGCGCCAGCATGTGGCGGTCGCCGGCCAGCACCAGAAGATCGAGCGAGCCGTCCTCGCGCTCGGCCTGGAACAGGCGGTCGAGGCCGAGCAGCGACGCTAGCAGCGCGCCGGTCCACAGGATGGCCGGGCCGATGCGGGCTAGCAGGTTGAGATCCGGCCCGACGCCGAAGGGGATGGTGACGATGACGGCGAGAAAGAAGATGACGCCGGTCAGCGCGCCGCCGCCGGCACGCACGGAAAGCTTCAGGTCGCGGAGATAGAGGGCCAGCACTTTACTCGCCCCACGATGGAGCAGCATCGCCCATCGCCAACTCCTGCGCGTTGATGCCGAGCGGCAAATGCGTGGCGGCGATAATGATGCCGCCGTTGCGGCAATGCGCCGTCATCAGGGCGGAGAGGCGCTTTTCCGAAGCCTTGTCCAGTCCGGCGGTCGGCTCGTCCAGCAGCCAAAGCGGGCGGTGTGAAACCAGCAAGCGGGCGATGGCGGCGCGCCGCCGCTGTCCCGTCGACAGAAAGCCGAACGGCAAATGGCCGATGCCGGCGAGGCCGACCGCATCGAGGGCGTCATCGATGCCCAGCTCCGTCGCGCCGCAGAAATCGCGCCAGAAGGCCAGGTTTTCCGTGACGCTCAGCGTCGGCTTCATGGCGTTCTGATGGCCGAGATAGTGGCAGGCCGAGGCAATCGAGACAAACGCCTCGCCGCCGCCTTCCAGGCGCGCCTTGCCGCCGGAAGCCGGCAGCAGCCCGGCGACGATGCGCAGCAGGGTGGATTTGCCGGAGCCGTTGGGGCCGGTCACGACCAGCGCCTCACTGTTTGACAGCGAAAAGTTGATGCCGGAAAACACCGGCTCGCCGCCGCGTTCGCCGCTCAGATTCTCGGCGATCAGCCGCATCGATTTCCCTTCGCCCGAAGTCCGGCAGACATATGCGCGCACAGGCGCAAATTTGGCAAATCTGTGTCTAGAACTATTCCAGAAAAATCTCTATATCCCTCGCATCCGTACCAGCGGTCGGTATGGGAAACGAATTTGCGCCGAACCAGCGCGCGCGCCGCCTTGAACGGCTCGGACGCTTGGGAACGGACAGCGGAAATGGCCGTACCCGCACCTTTGCGCGTGATTGCATGCCATCGGAGTCCGTTCCTTAGGCTGAACAGACCAGAATGGGATCGCACGTGTCCAAATCTCTCGATAGTTTCAATTGCCGCCGCACCCTTGTCGCCGGGGAAGCGGAATATGTCTATTACAGCTTGATCGAGGCCGAAAAGAACGGCCTGACCGGCATCGCGCAACTGCCTTATTCGATGAAGGTGCTGCTGGAGAACCTGCTGCGCAACGAAGACGGCCGCACCGTCACCAAGGCTTCGATCAAGGCGGTGGCCGACTGGCTGACCGACAAGGGCACCGCCGGCGTCGAGATCGCCTATCGCCCGGCGCGCGTGCTGATGCAGGACTTCACCGGCGTTCCCGCCGTCGTCGACCTTGCCGCCATGCGCGACGCCATGGTTTCGCTGGGCGGCGATCCGCAGAAGATCAATCCGCTGGTGCCGGTCGACCTGGTCATCGACCATTCGGTGATCGTTGACGAGTTCGGCACGCCGCGCGCGCTGGCCAACAATGTCGCGCTGGAATATGCGCGCAACGAAGAGCGCTACAAGTTCCTGAAATGGGGCCAGCAGGCGTTCCGCAATTTCCGCGTCGTGCCGCCCGGCACCGGTATCTGCCACCAGGTCAACCTCGAATATCTGGGTCAGGTCGTGTGGACCAACGCGGAAGGCGACGAAAACACCGCCTACCCCGACACCTGCGTCGGCACCGATTCGCACACCACGATGATCAACGGCCTCGGCGTGCTCGGCTGGGGCGTCGGCGGCATTGAGGCGGAAGCGGCGATGCTCGGCCAGCCGGTATCGATGCTGTTGCCTGAAGTCATCGGCTTCCGGCTCACCGGCAAGGTCAAGGAAGGCGTCACCGCCACCGATCTCGTGCTGACCGTGACGCAGATGCTGCGCAAGAAGGGCGTCGTCGGCAAGTTCGTCGAGTTCTTCGGTCCGGGCCTGTCGAACATGACGCTGGCCGACCGCGCCACCATCGGCAATATGGGTCCGGAATATGGCGCGACCTGCGGCTTCTTCCCGGTCGATGCCGAAACCATCCGCTATCTCAACATGTCCGGCCGCAGCGAAGCCCGCATCGCGCTGGTGGAGGAATATTCCAAGGCGCAGGGGATGTGGCGCGACAATTCATCGCCTGATCCCGTCTTCACCGATATGCTGGAACTCGACCTGGGCGAAGTGGTGCCGTCGATGGCCGGCCCGAAGCGTCCGGAAGGCCGGGTGGCGCTGGAAGGAATTCCAGCCGGTTTCGTCAAGGCGATGGACACCGAATACAAGAAGGCCGCCGAAATCTCCAAGCGCTACCAGGTCGAGGGCGAGGACTTCGACCTTGGCCATGGCGACGTGGTCATCGCGGCCATCACTTCCTGCACCAACACCTCGAACCCCAGCGTGCTGATCGGCGCGGGCCTGCTTGCCCGCAACGCCAACCGGCTTGGCCTCAAGCAGAAGCCATGGGTGAAGACCTCGCTGGCTCCCGGCAGCCAGGTCGTTGCCGAATATCTGGAAAAGTCCGGCCTGCAAAAGGAACTCGACCAGGTCGGCTTCAACCTCGTCGGCTTCGGCTGCACCACCTGCATCGGCAATTCCGGGCCGCTGCCGGCGCCGATCTCCAGGACGATCAACGAGAAGGGGCTGATCGGCGCTGCGGTGCTTTCGGGCAACCGCAATTTCGAAGGCCGCGTCTCGCCCGACGTGCAGGCGAACTACCTCGCTTCACCGCCGCTGGTGGTGGCGCACGCGCTGGCCGGCACGGTGACCAAGGACTTGACCACCGAGCCGATCGGCGAGGGCCGCGACGGCAAGCCGGTCTACCTGCGCGACATCTGGCCGTCTTCCGCCGAAATCCAGGAGTTCATCGAGAAGAACGTCACGCGCGAGCTTTTCGCCCGCAAATATGCCGACGTCTTCAAGGGCGACGAGAACTGGCAGAACGTCAAAGCGCCGGAAGGCCAGACCTACGCCTGGGACGACAGCTCGACCTATGTGCAGAACCCGCCCTATTTCGCCGGCATGACCACCGGTTTCGGCACCATCGCCGACATCAAGGGCGCGCGCGTGCTCGGCCTGTTCGGCGACAAGATCACCACCGACCACATCTCTCCGGCCGGTTCGATCAAGGCGGCGTCGCCGGCCGGCAAATATCTTACCGATCATGGCGTCGGCGTTGCTGACTTCAACCAGTACGGCACGCGCCGCGGCAATCATGAAGTGATGATGCGCGGCACTTTCGCCAACATCCGCCTGCGCAACCATATGCTGGGCGAAAACGGGCGCGAGGGCGGCTACACGATCCACTATCCGTCGAAGGAAGAGGAATCGATCTACGACGCCGCCATGCGCTACAAGCAGGAAGGCGTGCCGCTGGTCGTCTTCGCCGGCGTCGAATACGGCAATGGCTCGTCGCGCGACTGGGCGGCCAAGGGCACCAGCCTGCTCGGCGTGCGCGCCGTCATCGCCCAGTCGTTCGAGCGTATCCACCGTTCGAACCTGGTCGGCATGGGCGTCGTTCCGTTCACCTTCGAGGAAGGCACGTCGTGGGCCTCGCTTAATCTCAAGGGCGACGAACTCGTCGAGATCGACGGCCTTTCCTCGATCAAGCCGCGCCAGACGATGATGGCCAAGGTGACCTATGGCGACGGCACGGTGAAAGAGGTGCCGATCCTGTGCCGCATCGATACGCTGGACGAACTCGACTACTTCAAGAATGGCGGCATCCTGCAATATGTGATGCGCGACCTGGCCGCGTAAGCAGCTTTTAAAGCCGACAAATCGGATCGCCGGGGCGAAAGCTCCGGCGATTTTGTTTTTCGGGGCGAAAAATTTCACCGCAACGTGACTTCCCGTTGACTGCCGGTTCTGCCACATATTTTAGCGATAAGAAGAAAAGCCGGCATCACCGGCGGGAATCGGAACGGTCATGGCATTTGGGAATCCTTCGCGGCTGGCAGCGACAGCGCTGGCCTTTTTCGTCTATGCCGACACGGGCTTTGCCGGCCAGCCGGCGCCTGCGAAGGATGACGCGCCGCTGGGCGTGGTCGAACTGTTCACCAGCCAGGGTTGTAGCTCATGTCCGCCGGCGGACGAACTGTTCACCGATCTTGCCGCGCGCAAGGACATCGTGGCTCTCTCCTATCATGTCGACTACTGGGACTATCTCGGCTGGAAAGATACGCTGAGCAGCAAGAAGAACACCGAGCGCCAGTACGCCTACATGCAGTCGTTCCGCACCCGTTCCGTCTATACGCCGCAAGCCGTCATCAACGGTCGTACCCATGTCAACGGCGCCAACCGCGCGGCGGTCGATGCAACGCTTGCCGACATGGACAAGGCGTCCAAGGGCATGAAGGTTGCCGTCAACGTCACCCACGAGGGGGACGGCGTGGTGATCGAGGCCGGCAATGCGGCGGCGAACTGGTCGGGACCGTCCAACGCCCATGTCATCGTTGTCTATTTCGAAGCGCCGCAGACGGTCGCCATCGGCAGGGGGGAAAATGGTGGCCGCAGCGAGACATACTGGAACGCCGTTTACGATATCCAGACCGCCGGCATGTGGCATGGCAAGACGCAGCGCTATGAATTGCCGATGAGCGAGGTTTCCAAAAAGGGCGGCAGCGCCGTCCTGTTGCAGGCGGTCGGCAAGGACGGCCTGCCTGGACCTATCCTTGGCGCGGCGATGATCCGCAAGCCATAGAGGCTTCGCCTCCGTC
>DASYCS010000261.1:0-3396 GCA_036500025.1 Mesorhizobium sp.
CAATCCTCGCTCGGGTCCGGCGTGCTCGTCGATCCGACCGGCATCGTCGTCACCAATTTCCACGTCATCAAGGATGCCGACGAGGTCAAGGTGGCCACGTCGGACGGGCGTGAGTTCACCAGCAAGGTGCTGCTCAAGGACGAGACGCTTGATCTTGCCGTGCTCAAGATCGACAGCGACAAGCCGTTCCCGGTCGTCGTCATAGGCGATTCGGATGCGCTGGAAGTGGGCGATCTGGTGCTGGCGATCGGCAATCCGTTCGGCGTCGGCCAGACGACGACCAGCGGCATCGTCTCGGCGCTGGCGCGCAGCCATATCGGCATTTCGGATTCCGGCTTCTTCATCCAGACGGACGCCGCCATCAATCCGGGCAATTCCGGCGGCGCGCTCATCAATATGGGCGGGCAGCTTGTCGGCATCAACACCGCCATTTTCAGCCGCAGCGGCGGCTCCATCGGCATCGGCTTTGCCATTCCCTCCAACATGGTGCGCGCCTTCACCGAGGCGGCCAAGGCCGGCCGGGACTTCTTCGAGCGTCCGTATCTCGGCGCGCAGTTCGAGCCGGTGACGCCGCAGATCGCCGAATCGCTCGGCATGGAAGCACCAGCGGGCGCGCTTGTCTCATCCGTGATCGAGGGCGGTCCCGCCACCAAGGCCGGATTGAAGCCGGGCGACGTGGTGTTGAAGATGAACGGCACGGCGCTGGAGAGCGTGGATGCGCTGGGCTACCGGCTGGCGACGCAATCGATTGGCGCCAAGGCGACCTTCGACGTGCTGAGCAAAGGCCAGCAGCAGACGCTCGACATCGTGCTGGAGCGCGCGCCGGAGGGCGCGAACCCGGCTACCGTTGCGCTGCGTGGGCGCAGCCCGTTCTCGGGTGCCAAGGTGGCTGAACTGTCGCCGCGCCTGGCGCAGCGGCTTGGAATGCGCACCGACTTGACCGGCGTTGCGGTGGTTGGCATCGATGGCGGCTCGCCTGCCGCGGGCTTCGGCTTCCAGGCCGGCGATATCGTGCGCGAGGTCAATGGCGTGACGATCGACAATCCCAAGGCGCTGGAACAGGTCGCGGCGCAGAACACGCGCTGGTGGCGCTTTACGATCGAGCGGGATGGGCAGACACTGCACCAGGTCTTGCGGTATTGACGAGTTTTCATGGGTGATCTGTTCAGTTCCGGCGAGCCGGAAAAGGCGCCTGCCGGGCGGCCTTTGGCAGACAGGCTGCGTCCGAAGAACCTTGAGGAGGTCGTCGGGCAGGAGCATCTGGCTGGACCCGATGGCGCGCTGACGCGCATGATCGCCTCAGGTTCACTCGGATCGATGATCTTCTGGGGACCGCCGGGGACGGGCAAGACCACGGTGGCGCGGCTTCTGGCCGGCGAGACCAGCCTTGCCTTCGAGCAGATATCGGCGATCTTTTCGGGTGTCGCCGATCTGAAGAAAGTGTTTGAGGCCGCAAGGCTGCGCCGCGCCAACGGCCGCCAGACGCTGCTGTTCGTCGATGAGATTCATCGCTTCAACCGCGCGCAGCAAGACAGCTTCCTGCCGGTGATGGAGGACGGCACGGTCGTCCTCGTCGGCGCGACGACGGAGAATCCATCCTTCGAATTGAACGCCGCGCTTCTGTCGCGGGCGCGTGTGCTGGTGTTCCATTCGCTTGGCGAGGACAGTATTTCAAAGCTGCTGGCGCGGGCTGAGGAAATGGAAGGCCGGCCGCTGCCGCTGGACGACGGGGCGAGGGCGGTGCTCCTGCGCATGGCCGATGGCGATGGCCGTGCCTCGCTGACGCTTGCCGAGGAATTGTGGCGCGCCGCCAAGCCTGGAGAAATATTCGACGCCGATGGGTTGCAGCGCATCGTGCAACGCCGCGCGCCGGTCTACGACAAGGGCCAGGATGGTCACTACAACCTGATTTCGGCGCCGCATAAATCGGTGCGCGGTTCCGACCCGGATGCGGCGCTCTATTATCTGGCGCGGATGTTCGATGCCGGCGAAGACCCGCTCTATCTTGGCCGGCGTCTGGTGCGCATGGCGGTCGAGGATATCGGCCTGGCCGATCCGCAAGCGCTTGTCGTCGCCAATGCGGCCAAGGACGCCTATGACTATCTCGGCTCGCCGGAAGGTGAACTCGCCTTCGCGCAGGCTTGCGTCTACCTCGCCACCGCGCCCAAATCCAACGCCGTCTATACGGCATTCAAGGCGGCCACCCGCGCCGCCAAGGAATATGGCTCGCTGCTGCCGCCCAAGCACATTCTCAATGCGCCGACCAAGCTGATGAAGGAAGAGGAATACGGCTCAGGCTATCGCTACGACCATGACGAGCCGGAAGCGTTTTCCGGGCAGGACTATTTTCCCGAAAAGATGGGCCGGCATGTCTTTTACGATCCGCCCGAACGCGGCTTCGAGCGCGATATTCGCAAGCGGCTCGATTACTGGTCAAAGCTGCGCAAAGAACGAGAACGCTAGAGCGGTTCTGGTTTTTACCGAATCGACAAAACCGCTCTATCTCTTTGTTTGGCTGCATTTCCGAACGCAAAACCGTTTCACACTTTTGCTGGAAATGCTCTAGCATAGCGTCATGACGGGGCGCCGTGACGACGATTTTTGACGTTCGCTAAAATGCGAGGGATTGGCTGCACCGGTTTTCAACAAGGCCGCCATTAGAGATGGCGATATCAAGGTTTTGAGGGAAACCGCAGTGAATATTTACGGCTCGTCGTCAGTTCCGATCGATAGAAACCCTGCCGCATCCGGCAGGTCGACCTATGCGTCGGCAAATAATGTAAGGGCCGACGAGACCAAGCGTGAACATGGCGACGTGGATGCGGCGCGCAGTACCGCCCTGTCGGCGCTGAAGAACGACCGCTTCGGGACGATGCTGAAGCAACTATCCGACCCCGGCACATCCGGCGCGCTGATGACCATGAAACCCGACGCCGATGGCCCGGGCGCGGATTACAATTCGGTGCTGTCGAGCTACGCCGAGAATGAATAAGGCCGACTCACTGGCGTAGAGCTGTTTCGCCGTTAGACAGGGTCACTCTGTTTGGGTGGGCTGTGAGGCGGGTCGCGAGGGTCGATGCGGTTCAGCGGACGAGCGAGCCAACAAAGCGCACGTCCCTGTCCCATCCGGCCGCTCGGCCAGAGTACCGCAATGGCCCGACCGATCCGGGTCGAATCCCTTGGCCTTCATCTCAACAACACCGCTAGGTGCGATCTTCGACAATGGCCCCGGTTTTGTCCCGGACCGTTACCGGCAGAATGCTTCGATCCAATCGGTAAAGCGGCCCTAGACGCGGGTACGGCGTCGTTCGCGACGCCCTTGCGCCGTTTCGGCGATATTTTCCTGCGCCGCCTTGTTGCGCAGCGGCCCGATGCGCTCGATGATGGTCTCGACGC
>DASYCS010000262.1:0-5360 GCA_036500025.1 Mesorhizobium sp.
ACCGGCCACGCCGCGGCGAGCATCGGCACGCTCGGCATCGTCACCGCGCAGGGCACCGCCTACGGCACCATGACGACGCCCGATCCGGTCGCGCT
Organism: Mesorhizobium sp.; assembly: GCA_036500025.1. GTDB lineage: Bacteria > Pseudomonadota > Alphaproteobacteria > Rhizobiales > Rhizobiaceae > Mesorhizobium. The sequence goes on from DASYCS010000262.1 coordinate 96, forward strand.
CCACCGCGAGCTGGACAGCCTCGCGGCTGCCGGCATCACCCATGCCGCGATCGAGGCGTCGAGCCACGGGCTCGACCAGCGCCGGCTCGACGGCCTGCGCATCGTCGCCGCGGGCTTCACCAATCTCGGCCGCGACCACATGGATTACCATCCGACCATGGAGGAGTATCACCGCGCCAAGCTGCGGCTGTTCGATAGGCTGCTGCCCAAGGGCGCGCCGGCCGTCATCTTCGCCGACGATGCGTGGTCGGAGCCGACGGTCAAGGCGGCGCTAGCTGCCGGGCTGGACGTGCTGACGGTCGGGCGGCATGGCTCTTTCCTCAGGCTCAAGCGCGTCGAGCATGAGCGTAGTCGCCAGCGCGCCGAGGTTGAAGCCGACGGCGTGCTTTACGAAATCGACCTGCCGCTGGCCGGCGATTTTCAAATTGCCAATGCGCTGGTTTCGGCCGGGCTTGCCATTTCCACGGGAACGCCCGTCGCCACCGCGATTGCCGCGCTGGAAAAGCTGAAAGGCGCGCCGGGGCGGCTCGATCTGATCGGCACCACCGCCAATGGCGCGCCGGTCTATGTCGATTATGCGCATAAGCCGGATGCTTTGGAGAATGTGCTGAGCGCCGTGCGGCCCTTCACCACTGGCAAGGTCGTCGTGGTGTTCGGCTGCGGCGGCGACCGCGACAGGGGCAAGCGACCGATCATGGGTGAGATCGCCACACGGCTTGCCGATGTCACCATCGTCACCGACGACAATCCGCGTTCGGAAGCGCCGGAGACGATCCGCGCCGCCATATTGGCCGCTGCCCCCGGCGCCATCGAGATCGGCGACCGGCGCAAGGCCATCCACGAAGCGGTCGCCATGTTGCATGCCGGCGACACGCTGATCGTGGCCGGCAAGGGGCATGAAGAGGGCCAGACCATCGGCTCGGAAACGTTCCACTTTTCCGATCATGAGGAAGTGCGCGCCGCGCTGAAGGATCGCGCCGCATGAACCGGCTATGGACCTCCGAGGCGCTGGTTGCGGCCATGGACGGCAGGCCGATCGGCTCGATGCCGGAAGGCATTGGCGGCATATCGATCGATACGCGCAGCCTTCAGCCGGGCGACGCTTTCTTTGCCATCAAGGGCGAGACGATGGACGGCCACGATTTCGCCACCGCCGCCATCAAGGCGGGGGCCGGCGTTCTGGTGGTGGCGGAAGGCAAGCTGCCGGCGCTGGGGCGGCTGACCGCGCCGATGATCGTGGTGCCGGACGTGCTTGAAGCCTTGCAGAAGCTGGGCATCGCCGCGCGCGCGCGTTCGCGGGCAAAGATCATCGCGGTCACCGGCTCGGTCGGCAAGACCAGCACCAAGGAAGCGCTGCGCCACGCCCTTTCGGCTGTCGGCAAGGTTCATGCTTCCGACAAATCGTTCAACAATCACTGGGGCGTGCCGCTGACCTTGGCGCGGATGCCGGACGATTGCGATTTCGCCGTGTTCGAGATCGGCATGAACCATCCCGACGAGATCCGTCCGCTGGTCAAGATGGTGCGGCCGCATATCGCCGTCGTCACTTTGATCGCGGCGGCCCATCTCGGTTTCTTCCGTAACCTGGAAGAGATCGCCAAGGCCAAGGCGGAGATATTCGAAGGGCTGGAGCCGGGTGGCACGGCGCTGCTCAACCGCGACGATCCGCGCTCGAAGCTGCTGGAAAAGCTGGCGGTGGCCGCCGGCGTCGAGAACATCGCCGGCTTCGGCGAGAATGCGCGCTCGACCTACCGGTTGATCGATTGCGCGCTGCATGCGGATCATTCCGTCATCGCCGTCAAGATCGGCGGCGAGGAGATGATCGTACGCATCGGCGCGCCGGGAAGGCATATCGCGCAGAACGCGCTCGCGGTGCTGGGCGCGGCGCATCTGGCCGGCGCCGATGTCGCGGCCGTGGCACTGGCGCTCGGCAGCCTGTCGGCTGAAGCCGGGCGGGGCAAGCGGCATATTCTGCGCCACCCGGAAGGGCCGTTCACGCTGATCGACGAGAGTTATAACGCAAATCCGGCCTCGATGGCAGCGGCGCTGGCCTTGCTCGACGCCACGCCGGTATCCGGCCAGGGCCGGCGCATCGCCGTTTTGGGCGACATGCTGGAACTGGGCGCGCACGGACCCAAGCTGCATGCCGGGCTTGCCGAACAGATCGTCGGCACCGGCATTCAAACGGTGTTCCTCGGTGGGCCGGAGATGAAGGCGCTGGCCGATGTTTTGCCGGGCGATATCGCAACCGCCTACCGCGAAGGCGCGGACGAATTGAAGCCCGTCTTGCTGGGTACGGTCGGGCCGGGCGACGTGGTGATGGTCAAGTCGTCCAAGAGTATCGGCTTTTCGAAGCTTGTCGAAGCATTGCTGAAGAAATTTCCGGCGCAGGCCGAAGGCTGAAGCCGGTTCGGGGGAAGACATAAATGTTTACGTTGCTCGTTGATTTTGCAGACCGGATCACGGTCTTCAACGTCTTCCGCTACATCACCTTCCGCACCGGCGGCGCGCTGATCACGTCGGCGCTTATCGTCTTCATTTTTGGACCGACCATCATCAATTCGCTGCGGCTGCGGCAGGGCAAAGGCCAGCCTATCCGCGCCGACGGACCGCAGACCCATTTCAAGAAGGCCGGCACGCCGACCATGGGCGGGCTGATGATCCTGACGGGCATCATCATTTCGGCGCTGCTGTGGGCGAATTTGCGCAATGTCTATGTCTGGGTGGTGCTGCTGGTGACGGTGGGCTTCGGCGCCATCGGGTTTTACGACGACTATCTGAAAGTCACCAAGCAATCGCATCTGGGCTTTTCAGGCAAGGCTCGGCTTGGCCTCGAATTCCTCATCGCCGGCATCGCCAGTTGGCTGATTATGCATGCGGGGCAGGAGCCGTTCTCGTCGTCGCTGACATTTCCGTTCGCCAAGGAATTTCTCATCAACCTCGGCTGGTTCTTCATTCCGTTCGGCGCTTTCGTCATGGTCGGCGCGGGCAACGCGGTCAACCTGACCGATGGGCTGGACGGGCTGGCGATCGTACCCATTATGATCGCCGCCGCATCGTTTGGGGTGATTGCCTATCTGTCGGGTAACGCGGTATTTGCAGAGTATCTGCAAATACACTTCGTTCCGGGCACCGGCGAACTGGCCGTGGTGCTGGGCGCGGTGATCGGGGCCGGCCTCGGCTTCCTGTGGTTCAATGCGCCGCCGGCCGCCATCTTCATGGGCGACACCGGATCGCTGGCGCTGGGCGGCCTGATCGGCACGGTGGCTGTGGCGACCAAGCACGAGATCGTGCTGGCGATTGTCGGCGGCCTGTTCGTGGTCGAGATTTTCTCGGTCATCATCCAGGTCGGTTATTTCAAGATGACGGGCAAGCGGGTGTTCCTGATGGCGCCCATACATCACCATTTCGAAAAGCTCGGCTGGACCGAGAGCCAGGTGGTCATCCGCTTCTGGATCATCGCGGTCATCCTGGCGCTGGTCGGCCTCTCCACCCTCAAGCTCAGATAGGAACATTGCAGTCCAATGATCCCGGCGGCAACATTTGCAGGCAAGCGCGTCAGCCTCTTCGGACTGGGAGGCTCGGGCATCGCCACGGCGCGCGCCCTGATGGAGGGCGGCGCGGATGTGCTGGCCTTCGACGATAATCCCGGCAGCGTCGCCAAGGCCCAGGCCGAAGGCATTCCGACAGGCGATTTGCGCGGGGCCGACTGGTCGCGCTTTTCGTCTTTCGTGCTGTCGCCCGGCGTGCCGCTGACGCATCCCAAGCCGCACTGGACCGTGGAACTGGCGCGCGGCGCCGGCGTCGAAATCATCGGCGACGTCGAACTGTTTGCGCGCGAGCGCATTGCGAGGGCGCCCGACGCGCCGTTCATCGCCATCACCGGCACCAACGGCAAGTCGACCACCACGGCCTTGACGGCGCACATTCTCAAAGCCGCCGGGCGCGATGCGCAGATGGGCGGCAATATCGGCCGCGCGGTGATGACGCTCGATCCGCCGCAAGCGGGCCGTCACTATGTGGTGGAATGCTCGTCCTACCAGATCGACCTCGCGCCCTCGATCAACCCGACCGCCGGCGTGCTGCTCAATCTGACACCGGACCATCTCGATCGTCACGGCACCATGCAGCACTACGCCGCGATCAAGGAAAGGCTGGTGGCGGGCAGCGACACGGCGATCATCGGCATCGACGACAGCTGGTGCGCGCAGATCGCCGACCGGCTGGAGCGCGTCGGCAAGGAAGTCATCCGCATTTCCAAGCGCCTGCCGCTGACCGATGGTTATTTCGCCGATGGCACCGACCTGATGGAAGCGGTGCAGGGCCGCTATAGCCGCATCGGCTTTCTGGAAGGCATCGGTTCGCTGCGTGGCCAGCACAATGCGCAAAACGCGCTTGCCGCCGTCGCCGCCTGCCTGAAAGTCGGGCTGGAGCTTGGCGAAATCCAGTCGGGACTGGAAAGCTTTCCGGGGCTGGCGCACCGCATGGAGCAGGTGGGCCGCAAAGGCCATGTGCTGTTCGTCAACGATTCCAAGGCGACGAATGCGGATGCCGCCGCACCCGCTTTGTCCAGCTTTCCGCGCATCTACTGGATTGCGGGCGGCCTGCCCAAGGAAGGTGGCATCGAGCCGCTGCGCGGGCTGTTTCCGCGCATCGCCAAGGCCTATCTGATCGGTGAGGCGGCGCCGGCTTTTTCAGCGACCCTTGGCGAGACGGTTCCTTATGAAATATCGGGCACGCTGGCGGCAGCCGTGGAGCATGCGGCGGCCGATGCCGAAAAGGACAATAGCGGCGAGGTGGTGGTACTGTTGTCGCCTGCCTGCGCCAGTTTCGACCAGTTCAAGAATTTCGAACTGCGCGGCGAATTCTTCAGGCAAGCTGCGCGCGCTATCGATGGCGTGAAGGTGATCGGAGAGATACGATAATGGCACAGCGGAGCCGCCTCGACAAAAGCCCGGTTGCGACATGGTGGTGGACCATCGACCGGTGGTTCCTTGCGGCGTTCCTGTCGCTGATGGGCCTCGGCATCGTCCTTTCCTTCGCGGCAAGCCCCGCGGTGGCTCAGCGCATCGGGCTTGATCCGTTCCATTTCGCCACGCGCCAGATCATCTTCACCATCCCGGCGCTCGGCGTCATGCTGGCGGTGTCGTTCCTTGAATCGCGCCAGATCAGGCGCATGGCGCTTATCATGCTCGCCATCATGCTGGTGCTGATGGTGGTCGTGCTCTATGTCGGCGTCGAGGTGAAGGGCGCGCGGCGCTGGGT
>DASYCS010000263.1:0-2395 GCA_036500025.1 Mesorhizobium sp.
TGCGGAACCGGTAATAACAAAACGGGCGGCCTCTCGACCGCCCGCTGAACTCATCTGATCGGGCTTACGCCCCCTGGATAGCGCTGATTAGCCAGTCGCCGCGGTTGTGGCGCACAAAGGTCCAGACCTCCGAACGCTCCATCACCCGGTCCTCGCCGCTGACCAGCTTGCCCGTTGCCCGTTCGCGCATCACGTCGCGGCTCTCATATTTCAGCGCCACCGTGGCGTACTCGTCGGCGCCTTCGCGCCAGGCTTCGGCCACGTCGCCGCTCAGCAAATTGACGTCGAACACCTCGTTGCGGAGACCCTGCGCCGCCGCCTGCGCCAGCTCCTCGGTGAGGTACGACATCACCTCGGGCGTCGAAATCCGCCGCAGCGCGTCATAGTCTTCGCGCGAATAGGCGTCCTGCAACTGCTTCAGGCGCTGCTCGAACACCTGCAGGTCTGCGTCGCCAATGCCGATCTCGTCGCGATTGCCGGCGCGGCGCGAGGCGTCGGAGGTCTGCCGACCGGCGCTGCCGAACCCGCCGAAACCGGGGCCGGCCTGCGGACCCGCGCCCGGCCCGGCATAATTGTAGCTATTGCCGGCGCCATAGCCCGCGCCCGGGCTGGCGGTCCGGCCGAAGCGGCCGATCAGCCAGCGCACCACGAAGAACGCGATGCCGAGCTGAATCAGCAAGCTGAAGATGCCGCCGAAGCCACCAAAGCCGCCGCCGAACATCATGCCGAACAGGCCCGAGAACAGCAGGCCGCCGAGCAGCCAGCCGCCGAAGCCGCCGAACAGCCCCGGCCGGCCGAAATTGCTGCCATAGCCATTGGGGTTGGTGGCGCTCGGCGTGTTCATCGAGCGCTGCACCGGTCCGGTGATGTGCGGCACCGTCGGCGTCGACGGAATGCTCTGGTAGGTCCGCATACCGCGGCTGCCGAAGCTGCCGCCGCTGCGGGCCTCCGCCATGTCGATGGCCGCCATGCTGAACACCGACAGCATCACGGCGAACAGGGCGGCGAGGCGAAACCAGCGAGAACGGAACATTGTGGTCCCCCACGAAAACGATGCGCTGTATATGGGAGCCGCGAGACCGAGTTTTAGACCCTCGCAAGGCCCGGCCGTCCGATTTTGCCCAGCTCCCGAACCGCGCCGTTCACTACGCCGGACCGCGCGGCCTTGTTATTGCCGCAGCAAACGACTATCTACAGAGCATACGTTTTCAGCCAGTTTGGCTTGCTTTCGCCGGTGCACCGGCGTCCCGCTATCCCCAAAGTGCGAACGTTACGTCTTCCGATCGCCGCGTCTGCGGCAGGAAGCGGCGAAACCCTTGCGCAGTTCGGCGCGGTTTCGATTTTCCGACAATTCAACGAAGCGGCCTGTGGCGGTGCCACCGGCCTTTAGAGACACATGACACATCAAGACTACTCGGCTCGTGCCGAGCTTTATCTCGGCAGCGACCGCGCGACTGCTTTCGCGCAAGGTCCGCGCGCCTTTCGTACTGCCGCCCACGCTATCCGTTTCGCCATCGAGGAAGCGGCCCCAGTCAGCCTGCGCGGTGCGCGGCTCGTCACCAACAACGCGACGTTCTGGGGCGACGACCTCGTCCGGTTGCACAATAGTCCCGACTACCCCCTGCCGCGCCGCCGCGCCGCGTCCGCTCGAAAGAAGAGGAATTAAGATGCCCAAGTTCGATTATGCCGCCATGGCCGAGCTCTACCCGAGCCGCCGGTTCGCCAAGTCGCAGACCACGCAGTATCGCCGGTTTTCGACCGCGGCCGAGGCCGTGCAGTACATCGTCGAGGAAATGCCGGCCAAATGGCTGGCGGGCTCTTATCTCGAGGTGAACGAGCAGCGCTTCGAAGGCGCCGCTATCCGCGCTCTCTACGATGCGGAAGACTATCCGCTCGAGCGCGAGACCGTCGCCGCCTGAGCGAACGAAAATGCTGCGTCGCCGGTCTCGACGGCGCAGCCCCTTTCGGCCTAACTCCCCGCCATGACCGATGCGCCGCCGCCGTTCCTCGATGTAGCGAACTCCGTCACCGGTCGCGTCTGGGTCGACCGCCTCGACGAGCGCGAGACCCGTATTGCCCAGGCCATCGCGCAACGCTCGGGCCTGAGCGAAATCCTCGCCCGCATCCTCGCGGCGCGCGGCGTCGGCATCGACATGGCCGACGAATATCTCAACCCCACCATCCGCGGCCTGATGCCCGATCCGTCCTCGCTTGCCGACATGGACAGGCTGGCGGCGCGGCTGGTGCAGGCCGTCACCGATAGCGAGAAGGTGGCGCTGTTCGGCGACTACGACGTCGATGGCGCCTCGTCCTGCGCCCTGCTGTCGAGATATCTCACCCATTTCGGCCTCGCGCCGGACGTCTACATCCCCGATCGCGTCTTCGAGGGCTATGG
>DASYCS010000264.1:0-3876 GCA_036500025.1 Mesorhizobium sp.
CGCGCGCAAGCGCTTCGTAGTCCATGACTTTCAGCGACAGGCTGGTGCCGAGCAGGCCGCCGAGCACCGCGTTGAGGATAGCCGATTTCGTCGTGTCCACCTCGATGAGGCCGGAACCGACGGAAAATGCAGCCGTCGCCGATGTGCTGGCCACCGCCGTGGTGCCGATGACGGGCGGCGCCATCAACGCGCTGCCGAAATAGAGCGTGCCGATCTCGCGCAGCGAAACCCGCACGGCATTATAGGGCTGCTGCCCTGCCTGGAAACGGGCGCCCAGCGCAGCCGTCGCGCTATAGCGGCCCTGAACCACGGAAACGGTCGGCTTCGCGGGCGTTGGCCTGCGCATTCCCGCATTGTCGATTTCAGCGGCTGGCAACCCATTATCGGCCAGCGTCAGCAGAACCGCGGTTTCGGCTTTGGAGAGATTGGCCGCCGCGGTGATGGCGGCAATATCGACCAGCGCCTGTGCCGACCGCCGCTCGGTGAAAAGCGATCCCTGATCGACGGCCACGGCGCACAGGGCTATCGCAAAGGGTGCGCTGAGCGCCGTCATGACGGCAAAATTCGCCCGCCTGTCGGTGACAAGCCTTTTCAGGAGTTTAGGTAGCCTGCCGCCGGAAAGTTGCATCAGACGCCCCCGACCCGGATCGTCGAGCGAAACACGATGGTGGTGCCTGGAAGCGGAAGGTCGGGCAGCAGGTTCCAGATCGGCAGGTTGCGCGCGTCGTAGCTGACCTGGACGTTGAACTGGTTGCCGTCGCTGCCGCTGTCTTGCGCGCTGACGGTTAGCTTGGCGCGGTCGATGAACGGGTAGCCGGCGGCGTTGTTGGCGATGAAGTCGGCGACGATGGCGCTTCGCTCGGTCGCGCTCTGGCCGGCAATCGCGGTGCGCGCCGCATCGGCGGTGATCTGTTGCAGCGAGTGGCTGGCGCCGAAATAGATGCCGTAGGCGATCATCCCGAACAGGAACAGCAGGAAAACAGGGGCCAGCATGGCGAATTCAATTGCCGATGTGCCGGTTCGATCCGCCCCGAAATGGCTGGCCCAGAAGCGGCTGGCCCGGAAACGATTATCGGAACTGGAATGGATCGCCCTTGTCATTCCCGGAGAATGCCAAGCCCGGATGCAGGAGTGAGAAATCTTTTATGCAACCTGGAATTGATAAAGGTTGCATAATGCAACTCCGATGAGTTGAAACCCATCGCCCGCAGCAAGCCGAAGGCTCGGCCATTTTGGGATAGACTGGTCGGAGTGGCAGGATTTGAACCTGCGACCCCGTCGTCCCGAACGACGTGCGCTACCAGACTGCGCTACACTCCGCGACCAGACGGGCGGCTTATATCCGGCACGCTCCGATCCTGCAAGCGTCAAAGGAAGTATTGATATGGCAATTTGTCGGCTTGCAGCCGGAAGTGGCGCTTCTTTAAGTTTCCCGTAGGCAAACGCGGCTAGAAGGTTTGTATGGCGCTATAATTTTTCGGCGCCCGTGCATCGTATGCAGCGTTTTGGAGCTTATTGGCGTGACCCTTGAGATCGTTGGCGAAGCCCGGCCGAACACGTTCGAGTTCGAAACGCAGGCACTGGTCAAGGCGTCGGGCTTTCGCGAATATGACGCGCGCTGGTGGTTCGGGCATCCGGCCTCGGCGGTTCCGCCGGAACTCAACCTGATCGGCGTGCAGGCGCTCGGCATGGGACTTGGCACGCTGATAAGGCGGCGCGGCGTCGGCCCCGATATCGTCACCGGGCATGATTTCCGCGCTTATTCGCTAGGCATCAAGCTGGCGCTGGTGTCGGGACTGATGGCGGCGGGCGCGCGGGTGAAGGATGTTGGCCTGGCGCTGTCGCCAATGGCCTATTTCGCGCAATTCGCGCTCGATACGCCCTCGGTCGCCATGGTCACCGCTTCGCATAACGAGAATGGCTGGACCGGCGTCAAGATGGGCGCGCAACGGCCGCTCACCTTCGGCCCCGAGGAAATGACCGCGCTGAAGGAAATCGTGCTGGCCGGCGATTTCGACCTCGTCGGTGGCGGAAGCTACGATTTCATCCCCGGTTTCCGCGAAACCTATCTGGCCGACCTCACCGCCGGCAAGAAGATCGCCCGCAAACTCAAGGTGGTCGTGGCCTGCGGCAACGGCACGGCCGGCGCGTTCGCGCCGCAAGCGCTGGCGAAAATCGGTTGCGAAGTCATCCCGCTCGATACCGAACTCGACCACAGCTTCCCGCGCTACAACCCGAACCCGGAGGACATGAAGATGCTTCATGCCATCCGCGACAAGGTTCTGGAGACGGGCGCCGATGTCGGGCTTGGCTTCGACGGCGACGGCGACCGCTGCGGCGTGGTCGACAATGAAGGAAACGAGATTTTTGCCGACAAGGTCGGCGTCATGCTGGCGCGGGACATTTCCGCGCGTCATCCAGGCTCTACCTTCGTTGTCGATGTGAAGTCGACCGGCCTTTTCAACACTGATCCGGTGCTGCGCGCCAACGGCGCGAAAACCGACTACTGGAAGACTGGCCATTCCTACATCAAGCGCCGCGTCGCCGAGCTTGGCGCTATCGCCGGCTTCGAGAAATCCGGCCATTTCTTCTTCAACCCGCCAATCGGGCGCGGCTATGATGACGGGCTGGTGACGGCCATCGCGGTCTGCGAAATGCTCGACCGCAACCCGCAGGCCGGCATGGCCGATCTTTACCGCGCGCTGCCGCTGACTTTTGGCACGCCGACCATGTCGCCGCATTGCGACGACGCCCTGAAATATGGCGTGGTCGAGCGTGTCGTCGCCGATTTCGAGGCGATGAAGCGGCAGGATGCCATTTTCGCCGGGCAGAAGATCGCAGCGCTCGTCACCGTCAACGGCATCCGCGTCGTCGCCGAAGACGGCACATGGGGGCTGGTGCGCGCCTCGTCCAACAAGCCTGAGCTGGTGGTGGTGGTGGAAAGCCCCGTCTCGTCCGAGCGCCGCCGGCAGATGTTCGAGGCGGTCGATGAAGTGCTTCGCCGCAGCCCCGAGGTCGGCGCCTACAACCAGACATTCTGACCGAGGGATCGATGAACGAGCGAATTGCCAGTTTTGTCATGAGCGGCGGCGTCGGCTCGCGGCTGTGGCCGCTGTCGCGCGAGGATAATCCCAAACAGTTCCACGATCTTTCCGGCGACGGTTCGATGCTGGTCAAGACGCTGCGCCGCCTGACGGCGCGGCCCGAAGGTGAAACGCCGGTTTTCCTGATCGCCGCCGAGCGTCACGCCGACCGCATCCGCACCGACCTTGCCGGCATGGACCTTTCCGGCGGCGGCGCCTTGTTCGAGCCGGCCGGGCGCAACACGGCCGCCGCCGTCGCGCTGGCCACCTTGCGCACGCTTTCCCAGTTCGGTGACAGCCTGGTGCTGGTGGTGCCTTCCGACCACGAAATCTCGACGGTAAACCAGTTCTGGCAAAGCGTGGAGGACGGCGTCGCCGCCGCCAATGAAGGCCGGCTGGTGGTGTTCGGCATCAAGCCGACCCAGCCGGAAACCGGCTATGGCTATATCGAGGCCGGGGCCGAGAGCCACGGCGTGTTCGATGTTTCCCGTTTCGTGGAAAAGCCGGATCTGGCAACCGCGCAAAGCTATCTCGCGGCTGGAAATTTCTACTGGAATACCGGCATTTTCCTGTTTCGCGCCAGCGCCATGCGCGACGCCTTCGCCGCATTCCAGCCGGAAATATGGCAAGCCACCGAGGCCGCCTATAATGCCGCCACCAGCGATCTTTCCGGCCTTTATATGCCGCTCGAACTCTATTCGGCCATTCCATCCATTTCCATCGACTATGCGATCATGGAGCGCGCCAAACGCATCGCCATGGTGCCGGCCGGCTTTCGGTGGAACGATCTCGG
>DASYCS010000265.1:0-6797 GCA_036500025.1 Mesorhizobium sp.
CGACGATCCGGCAGGTCTCGTTCGTCAATAGCCGGCTTTGATCTTCTCGAACTCGGCGATCATCTTCAGCTTGAGCGTCGATGGGATCGGCGACTGGAACAGCGTCTTGTCGACGAATTTCTGCACGTCGTCATAGCCCTTCGCCTTCAACACCGCCGGATCGACGCCTTCCATGCCCTTGGCGTTGCCCTGGCCATAGCCCCAGTCGCCAACCAGCGTCTTGGCCACTTCCGGATCGTTGACGGCGTTCAGATAGTCATAGGCCTTGTCGATGTTGCCCGGCGCGTCCTTGAACAGCACGTAGCCGCAGACCCAGGTGGAAATGCCCTCATCGGTATCCTTCTTGGACTTGATCGGCGCGCCGGCGGCCACCGACTGCACCGTGGCGTCGTTCCAGGCCCAGGCAAGGTCGATTTCGCCGCCCGACAGCGCCTGCACGATGTCGGTGGTGTCGGTCCAGTAGAGGCGCACGTTCTTGTGGACCTGGCGCAGGAAGTCGGACGCCTGCTTGAACTGGTCATCCGTCATCTTGTTCCAGTCCTTCAAGCCGATGGCGAGGCTGGCCAGCGCATAGGCGTCGTCGACATTGTCGCCGATGGAAACGCGGTCCTTGAATTTCGGATCGGCAAAGGCCTTCAGCGACTGCACGTCCTTTGCATCGACGTGGTCGGAATTATAGGTGAGCTGGGTGTTGCCCCAGTCCCAGGGCATGAACCAGGCCTTGCCATCCTCGGTGGTGGCCAGGTTCTTCATCGACATCAGGCCGGGCAGCAGGTCGTTCCAGCCGGTGATCTTCGAGGTGTCGAGCGGTTGCAGCAGGCCGGCCTCGCGCCACTTTTCGACGCTTTGCGAGCAGGGGTGGCCAAGATCGGCCTTGAAGCCGGAGCGCAGTTTCTCGAAGGCTTCATCCTCGTCGCCGAAAAAGGCGAAGGTGGGCGAATCGCCGTTCTTCTCGACATATTTCGGGTGGAAGCTGGGGTCTTCGTAGCCTGCCCAATCGAAGATGATCAGGCTCTTGTCTTCGGCAACGGCGAATGCCGCGGCCGATGCGGCGAATGTGGCGGCAAGCGCCAGCGTCAGTGTCAGGCGTCGGGTAAGCTTCCTCATTTTTTCGTCCTCCCATTATCGTCGATGTCAGGTTCTGGCTGCGCTTCGCCCCGTTCGTTCGCGCGGGTAGTGTTTTGGAAAGGCGGAAGCCAGAAAGGCGTTGGCGCCGTTGAGCGCGGTTTCGCGGGAAACGTCCTGCGTTCCCATCATCAGCCGCAGCCACAGGCCTTCCAGCATGGCGCTAAGCGCAAGCGCGATGGATTCCGGGTCGCAATCATAGCCGCCATCTTGTTTCAGCAGGCCGCACAGGCTGACAACGGTGCCCTGATAGGCCTGGTCGCGCGCGCCGCTCAAAGCCTGATAGGTCGGCCGCGACTTGGCCTCGCCCCAGAAGGCGCACCAGGCGGCAAGCTTGCGCTTGTTGCAGATGGCGCGGTCGAAATCGGCGGCGACCAGCGCCTGCAACTTCGAGGCGGGGTCGTCGCCGGCCTTTTCCAGTGCGGCACGCCAATGGGCGGCATATTCGTCGTACATATGTTGCAGGGTGGCGACGAGCAGCTTTTCCTTGCTCTCGAAATGGAAATTGACGATGCCGCGCGACAGGCCCGCGCCGTCGGCGACATCGGCCATGGTGGTGTCGGAATAACCGCGCTTGGCCAGCGAATCGATCGTCGCCTCGATCAGTTGCTGCCGCCGGACCTCCTTCGAGGCCTTGCGGCCGCGCTTTTCCGGTTCCGCCTTCTTCGCCTTTTCCAGCAACTGCTCTTCCTGCATCGTCATCGGTGTACCGTCTCCAACATCACCGGCGTGCGAACTTGCCGGGTTTCAGCATCGGCAGATGAGCCGGACGGCGCTCGCCGCTGTCAAGCATTGTCTGCGTCGTTGGATGGGTGAAGGTCGTGCCCGAAGGCCGGGCGCGACAGGGTAGGCCCGCCTCGGTGGCAGCGTCGTCGTTTCCAGCGTTTGCGTTTGCGGCCATATGGCTGCTGCTTCCTGGTCAGGCCCCGAGGCGAAATCTTGAAGCAAAACCTATCGCATCAACAGGAAAACGCAATATCGTTTGTTGAACATTCATTCAATACAGCTGGACAGGATGCCAGAAGTCGTGCGAAATCCCGCTTGGCAGGCGGATAGTTCACGCGAAAATGACAGGCGCGGTCCTCTTACCGCCTGCGGCCATGGGAGCTTGAATGAAGAAGTGGGACGCAATCGTCATTGGCGGCGGCCATAACGGGCTGGTCAATGCCTGCTATTTGCAGCGTGCCGGGCTTGACGTGCTGGTGGTGGAAAAGAACGACTGGGTTGGCGGCGCCGCCACCAGCCGCTCGCACACGTCCGGCTTCCTCTACTCCAACTGCTCCTATGTCTGCTCGCTGTTTCGCCCGGAAATCATGCGCGACCTTGAATTGCCGCGCTTCGGCTTGCAGGTGATTTCCTATGAGGGTGGCGCGGTGCTGACGCGGGACGGCGATTATCTGGCCAACTACCGCGACCACGATGCGCACCGGCGCGAGTTCGCGCGTTTTTCCAAACGCGACGCCGAGGCTTATGACCGCTATGCCCGCGACGTGACGCGGCAATGCCGTTTCATCCAGCCGCTTTTGATGCGCACGGCGCCGGACCCGACCAGCTTTAAGCCGCGCGACATCGGCGAATTGCTTTATCTCGGCAAGAAGTTCGGTGGCCTGAGTTCACAGGAAATGGCGCTGACGCTGCGCTTCTGGACCATGTCGATTTCCGAATTCCTCGACGAATATTTCGAAACCGACGTCATCAAGGCGAACTTCGCCATTTCCGGCATCATCGGCACGGCGCTCGGGCCAATGTCCCCGGGCACCGCCTATGTGCTGCTGCACCATTATATGGGCGAGGTAGACGGCTCCGTCGGCGCATGGGGCTATGCGCGCGGCGGCATGGGCGCGGTCACCCAGGCGCTGGCGGCTTCGTTCCGGGCGTCGGGCGGCACCATCCGCACAGGGGCGGAGATCGACCATGTGCTGGTCAGCCGCGGCAAGGCCAAGGGCGTGGTGCTGGCCGGCGGCGAGGAAATCCCGGCCAAGCTGGTGGTTTCGAACGCCGATGTGAAGCGCACCTTCCTCAAGTTGGTCGAGGAAAAGGAACTGCCCGACATTTTCCTGCGCCGGGTCAGGAACTTCAAGATCAGGGGGTCGTCGGGCAAGGTCAACATCGCGCTGGACTCGATGCCGGAATTTCCGGCGCTGCCGAAGGATTCGCCCTGCACGCGCGGCGACCTCCACTTCACCGATTCGGTGGAGCGCATGGAGCGCGCCTATGACGACTGGAAGGCTGGAACCTGGTCGGCCGACCCAATGCTCGACATGATGATCCCGACCACGCTCGACCCGACCATGGCGCCGCCGGGAAAACATTTTATGAGCTGCTTCGTGCAATATGCGCCGCCGAAGATCGCCGGGCGTGAATGGACAGATGCCGACCGCGACGGTTTTGCGGAGAGCGTCGTTTCGCAGATCGCCGAATATTCGCCCGGCTTCCGCGACCGCATCATCCACATGGAAGTGCGCACGCCGCGCGAGATCGAGGCCGAGGTCGGGCTGACGGAAGGCAACATCTTCCAGGGCGAACTGACTTTCGACCAGTTGCTGTTCAACCGTCCGGTGCCGGGCTATGCGCAATATCGCTCGCCGGTGGGCGGGCTTTACATGTGCGGCTCGTCCACCCATCCGGGCGGCGGCGTCATGGGCGCGCCGGGCCGCAACGCGGCGGCTGAAATCCTGCGCGACCTTGCCAAGCCAACCCACCATATGAGCCCGGCCCATGACGTCATTTGATATACCCAAATGGGACGTGGCGATCATCGGCGGCGGCCATAACGGCCTCGTCTGCTCCGCCACGCTGGCGCGGAGCGGGCGCAAGGTGCTGGTGCTGGAAGCGGCAGGCGAGGTTGGCGGCGCGGCGCGCACCGAAGAATTCGCGCCCGGCTTTCGAGTTTCCTCCGTTGCTCATCTGCTGAACCGCCTGCATCCCGATGTGGTGCGAACGCTCGAACTGGAAAAGCATGGGCTGGAATTTTCGAGGCAGGGTTTCGCGCCCTCCGTTGCGCTTTCAAAAGACGGCAAGCCGCTGATGCTGCACGGCGCATACGGCGAAGCACTCTCCGGCGCGAGCGCTTCGGAGCAGGTGGCGTGGAAGGAACTGCGCGCGCAATTGCTGCGCTATGCCGGCGTGTTGAAGCCGCTGCTGGCGCACCGCCCGCCCGCGCTTTCCGGCCTTTCGCTTGGCGAAAAGATGGTGCTGGGCAAGACCGGGCTTGCGCTGAAAAGGCTGGGCAAGGAAGACATGCGCGACTTCCTGCGCGTGCTGTTGATGAATGTCGCCGACCTGCTCGACGAGCAGCTTTCGGATGACCGGCTGAAGGGGCTGCTGGCCTTCGACGCGGTGCTGGGCGCGCATCTGGGGCCGCGTTCGCCGACGTCGCTGCTTGGGCTGTATTACCGGCTGACCGGCGAAACGGGCGGCGACACAGGCGCGCAGATGTTGCCCAAGGGCGGCATGGGCGCGGTGGTCGATGCGCTGCGCGCCTCGGCGGAAAAGGCCGGCGTTTCGATCCGGACGGCGGCTCCGGTCGGCGAGCTCATCGTGGAGAAAGGCCGGGCGGTTGGCGTGCTGACCGAAAAGGGCGAGGAAATCCGTGCACGCACGGTCGTTTCCGCCATCAATCCGGCAACGACTTTTCTCGATCTCGTCGGGGCGACAACGTTGGACACCGGCTTCGTGCGCAAGGTGACGAATATTCGCATGAAGGGTGACGCCGCCAAGCTTCATCTGGCGCTGGACAGGGCGCCGGAGTTCTTGGGCGTCGATGCCGTGGGCCACATGGGGCGGCTGGTGATTGCGCCATCGACCGATCATGTCGAGCGCGCCTTCAACCCATCGAAGTATGGCGAGTTTTCGCCCGAACCGGTGATGGAGATCACACTGCCGTCGCTGTCCGATCCATCGCTTGCGCCGGACGGGGCCTGCGTGCTTTCGGCGGTGGTGCAATATGCGCCCTATGCGTTGAGGGAAGGCTGGGAGGCTGGCAAGCCGAAATTCATGGCGGCGATCATGGCCCAGCTGGAAGCCTATGCGCCGGGCATCGGCAAGACGGTGCGCCATGCCGAATTGTTGACGCCGGCCGATATCGAGGCGCGCTACCGGATGCCCGGCGGCCACTGGCACCACGGCGAATTGCAGGCCGACCAGATGCTGGTTTCACGCCCGGTATCCGGCTGGTCGGGCTACGATACGCCGATCGACGGGCTTTATCTGGCCGGCGCAGGCTCGCATCCGGGCGGCGGCGTTTCCGGCGCGCCGGGGCTGAACGCCGCGCGGCGGGTGATAGCGGTGGAGAAGTAAGTCGTGGCAAAGGCATCGTCAGCGTCCATCGCCCGCATTGCCGCGCAGCACCATTTCCGCGCGCTGCGCATGGGCACGCCGTTCCAGCCGCGCATCGATGCGCTGGCCAAGACCAATGACTGGTACGACTGGGCGGGCTACCGTGCGCCCGGTTCGCTGTGGGACGAGGAACTGGAATATTTCGCCATTCGCAGCCAGGCGGCGCTGTTCGACATTTCACCGATGACCAAATACCGGATCGAGGGTCCCGATGCCGAGGCCTTCTGCAACAAGGTGACGCTGCGCGACGTGGCGAAGCTGAAGCCGGGCCGGGTCCACTATACGGCGTGGTGCGACGATGAAGGCCATGTGCTGGACGACGGCACGCTGTTCCGGCTTTCGCCGACCCGCTTCCGGCTGTGCTCGCAGGAGCGGCATTTGCCGTGGCTGTTGGATTCGGGGCTTGGTTTCGACGTTACCGTCGAGGAGGAAACGGAAGCGGTGGCGGGCCTTGCCTTGCAGGGGCCGACCTCGTTTGCCGTGCTGCGCGAGGCGGGCTTTGCCGGCGTGGAAAGGCTCAAGGTTTTCGACCTTGCCGAATTTCCGCACGAAGGCGGGGCGGTCACCATTTCCCGCACCGGATTTACCGGCGATCTCGGCTATGAACTGTTCGTGCCGGCGGCGCTTGCACTGTCGCTGTGGGACCGGCTGATGGAGGCCGGGCAATCGCGCGGCATCCGCGCCATCGGTTATACGGCGCTGAACCGGGCGCGGCTGGAAGCGGGGCTGATCGTTGCCAATGGCGATTTCATCGCCGCCGATCACGCCATCCGTGCCGACCGGCTGCGCATGCCCGACGAGATCGGGCTGGGCTTCATGGTCGATGCCGGGAAGGGCCATTTCAACGGCCGCCGCGCCATTCTGGAAGCGCGGGCGAAGAAACGCCTGCGGCATGTGCTGGTCGGGCTGGAGATCGAGGGCAATATTCCGGCCGAACACGCCATCGTCTATTACCGGAAATCCCAGGAAGCCGGGCTGATAAGTGCTGCCATGTGGTCGCCGATGGCCAAGCGCAACATTGCGATCGCCTCGCTGGCGCTGCCTTATGGCGATACCGTGGTCGATGATCTGTGGGTCGAGATCTACGCGATGCGCGAGTTGCAGTACCAGAAGATGATGAAGCGCGCGAAGGTGGTGCAAAGGCCTTTCATCAAGCTCGACCGCCGCACCGCCAATCCGCCGGCGGATTTTTGAACCATGGCCGGGAAAGCGGATGACGAGGCAGCCGAGCAGTGGGCGCTGGTCAACACGCCGCTTGGCGAGGAATGGTCGGGCCGCACGCGTTATGCAGCGGCGATGTTTTTTCACAAGCGCGGCGAGATCGGCGACGGCGC
>DASYCS010000266.1:0-3628 GCA_036500025.1 Mesorhizobium sp.
GCCGCATCTGGATTTCGCCGGTGAAATCCGCGCGGCCACCAACTTTCCGACCTTCCATGCCGCCAAGATCCAGGATGTGGCGACGGCGCGCCATGCCATCGCCTCAGGCAAGCTCGACATGGTGGGCATGACGCGCGCGCACATGACCGACCCGCATATCGTGCGAAAGATTACCCAAGGGCGCGAGCATGACATCCGCCCCTGTGTCGGCGCCACCTATTGCCTCGACCGCATCTATCAGGGCGGGGCGGCCTACTGCATCCACAATCCGGCGACCGGCCGCGAGACCGAGATTCCGCACGACCTGCCCAAGGCGGCCAGGCGGCGCAAGTTCGTCGTCGTCGGGGCCGGGCCGGCCGGGCTGGAAGCCGCGCGGGTCGCTGCCGAACGGGGCCATGAAGTGGTTGTGTTCGAGGCGGCAAGCCATGCCGGCGGCCAGATCCGGCTGACCGCGCAATCCAGGCGCCGGCGCGAGATGATCGGCATCATCGACTGGCGCGTAGCGCAATGCACGGCCATGGGCGTCAAGATCAACTACAGCACATGGGCCGACGCCGCGACGGTGCAGCGCGAAAATCCGGATGTCGTCATACTGGCCACCGGCGGCATTCCGCATACGGAAGTGTTGAGCGCCGGCAACGATCTGGTGGTGTCGTCGTGGGACATTATTTCCGGCGACGTAAAGCCCGGAACGAATGTGCTGGTTTTCGACGACGCCGGCGACCATAGCGGCCTGCAAGCAGCCGAAGTTATCGCCGCCAGCGGCGGCAAGGTCGAGGTGATGACGCCGGACCGCTCGTTCGCGCCCGAAGTGATGGCCATGAACCTCGTGCCCTATATGCGCTCGTTGCAGAAGCTGGACGCCACCTTCACCGTAACGTTCCGGCTGGAGGCGGTGGAGCGCCAAGGCAACGGCCTGGTCGCCATCGTCGGCAGCGACTATGGCGGGGTGCGCAAGGAGCGGCGTGTCGATCAGGTCGTCGTCAACCACGGCACGGTGCCGCTGGACGAGCTTTATTTCGAGTTGAAGCCGCAATCGCGTAATCTCGGCGTCCTCGACCATGGCGATTTCATCGATGGCAGGCCGCAGACAAGCGCGGGCAATCCGCAAGGCACGTTCCAGCTTTTCCGGATCGGCGACGCCGTGGCCTCACGCAACACCCACGCGGCCATCTACGACGCCCTGCGGCTGGTGAAGGATCTCTAGCGGCGGAAAGGCGGCATCCGCCCCGACTATTTGAGCTGGAGCAGCCGTTCGAGATAGCTGCGCTCGATGTCGGGCGACAGCGCATTGCCAAGCCGCTTGCGGATGGCTTCCAATATCTGGCGCGCGCGCTGGACGTCGATCTCGTCGGGCACCTTGACCGTGTCCCCGAAATCCGGCCCCTGCGTGGCGCGCGGGCGGCCGAGCGGGTCACGGTCGGCATCCCGCCGGCCGCCGCCCTGCCGGCTTCCGCCTTGGTCGCCCTGCATGGCCTGCATCTGCTTCATCATGTCCTTGGCGCCCTTGCGCAGCTCTTCCAGCGCCTTGCCCTGGTGGCCGACTGCGTTTTCGCCCTCACCCTCGCCCAGCGCCTGCTCGGCGCTGCCCATCGATTTGCCGGCCTGGCCGAAGCCCTTGTTCGGCTCCAGTCCCATTCCTTCGAGACCCTTCTTCAGCTTCTCAAGGTCGCCTTGAAGCTTGGACTGGCCTTCCTGCAACTGCTTGAGGGCGTCGGCGAATTCTTCCGGGGTCATAGGTTTACCCTCCGGAGACTTGCCTTCCTGCTGCTCGCCGTTTCGGCCCTGCCGGGGTTGGTCCTGCCGGGATTCGCCTTGCGGGGGCTGGCCCTGATCGTCAAACTCGCCGAAGGGATTTTCCTCGCCCTGTTCGCGCCGCTGCTGGCCGCGTTGCGCCTGATCCGTGCGGAACGTGTCGTTCATCATCTCCTGCTGCCGGCGCATGATCTCGCCAAGCTTGTCCATCTGCCGGCGCATCTCGCTGTCCTGCTGGCCCTGCTGCTGCTGGCGGCCGGCCTGGAGGTTGTTCATCATGTTGTCGAGCTGCGACAGCAATTCCTGCGCCTTGTCGCGATTGCCGGACTTGGCCAGGTTTTCGATCTGGTCCATCATCTTTTGCAGGTCGCTCTGGCGGATTTCCTTGCCGTCCTGCGGCATCTGCGCGGATTTCCGGTTCTGCTGGCGCTGGGCGAATTCCTTGAGGAACTCGTTCATCGCCTGGCGCAGTTCCTTCATCGCCTTGTCGATCTCCTCGTCGCCGGCGCCGTTTTTCAAGGCATCCTGCAATGCCTGCTGCGCCTGGCGCAGCCGCTTTTCGGCGGCCGAAAGATCGCCTTCCTCGATGCCGAGCGCGATGTCCCACAGATAGGCGACCGTGTCGCGCAGCTGGTCGTCGCTGTCGGCCAGTTTTAGCCGCGTGCGGGCGCTCATGATGGCGAGGTAATGCGCCATAGTGTCGAACGTATCCTGCGGGCGCAGCGTAATGGCATCCATCAGCTCAAGCACATGAGGCTTGGCGTTGGCGTCGAGCGCCAAAAGGCGGCGCTGCTCGATGACGGCCAGCGCCAGCGGATTGGTGAAAGGCCGCTGCGGCATCGTCAGCGTCCTTGTCTCGCTGGTGGCCATCTGACCGGCGTCATCGGTTGCGACGAGCTTGAGCGTGACGGGCGCACCAGCCCAGACGTGTTCGGTCAGATCCTTGGTCGTTCGAGCCGCGTTGGCCTTGCCGCCGCGTCGGGGCAGCGCCAGCGGCATGTCGGGCGGTCCGTAAAGCGGATGCGCATTTGCCGCCGGCTTTTGCGCCAGTTCGAACACGGCCTTGGCCGAGGCCGCGCCATAGTCGTCATCGATCTGGTAGCCAAGCTCGATGGCACCGTTGGCGGCCTGCTTCGACTCGCCGACAAAGCGTATCTGCGGTGGCTTGTCCGGCGTCACCGTAAAGGACCAGCGGCCAAGCTCGCTGTTGCCCGATTTCAGCGTGAGAATGCCGTTGGCCTTCAGCCTGGCTGCGAACTGGCGGACATTGTCGGAGGCCTGGTCCGCCGGGGTAGCCTGCGCCGGGGCCGACTTGCCGGCTGTCGGTGTCGCGGAAGGATCAAGCTCGCGGCTGTTGCCGCCGGCGTCGGCATAGGCGAGCGTCTCGTCGCCGGACCCGCCGGTAACGCGCAGGGACAGGTCGCTGCCGACCGGGATGGAAATGGCGGCGCTGTCGGCCGCTCCAGCCGCGAGGAAGACCGGCGGCTTGCCGGTGTAGACCGGCGGCGTCACCCAGGCATCGACGCGCGGCGGCGTGGCGTCGCGCGTCGCACTGGGACGAAAACCGTCGCCCACGCTGCCGCCCAGCGACCCAAACGAGAAGGCGAAGGCGACGGCGAGCGCCAAAGCGGCGAGCGCGCGCAGGGCCCACGGGTCGCGCTCGGGCACATGGGTGCGCGGCAGGTCCGCGCCAAGATGGCCAAGCGTTGCCGCCATGCGCTTCTGATGTTCGCGCCACAGCGCCTGTGAAAAGCCGGTCTCGACCCCGCTTGGCCGGTCGGACTGTACCTGGACCGGGCTGTGCGGCAGGGCGTTTGCCGCTTCGATGCGGCGGTCGACTTCGCCTGGCTTCGGCAGGCGGAAGAAGCGCAGC
>DASYCS010000267.1:0-2069 GCA_036500025.1 Mesorhizobium sp.
AGCGGCCTTTTAGGCCCGCTCAAGCCGCTGCTGCTGCCGACGCTGAATGCGGCGACCGCGCCTCTGGACCAGTTGCTGGGAACCGTGCTCGACGCCCTTGGCATAAAGGTCGGCAAGGCCGATGTGCGCGTGACGGGGGCCACCTGCGACCGCTCCGTTCTGGTGCAATAAACCCGCCCTTGTCAGTATAGCTGGCCGATGAAGCAGCGCAGTTCCGGCAGTTCCAGCGCGCCATTTTGAACGGAGGCGCCGTAGCCCGCAAAATCCACCGCCTCGACCGGACCGAGTTGCGCCGGCAGTTGCCAACGCGCCGGCTGGCTGGCGAAATTGAAGACGCATAGCAGTTTTTCGCCGCCGCCCTCGCGGATGAAAGCCATGAGATCGCCCTCGGCGTCGAGAAAGCGGATGGAGCCGGTGACGAGCGCCGGATGGGCGCGCCGCAGCGCCAGCACAGCCTTGTAATGGGCAAGCACCGAATTGCCGTCGCCGGACTGGGCGTCCACGGCCTTCGCGCGCTGGCCGTCCGGTACCGGCAGCCAGGGCTTGGCGCTCGAAAAGCCGGCATTGGCCGCACCCGCCTCCCACACCATCGGCGTGCGGCAGCCATCCCTGCCCTTGAAGCCCGGCCAGAAGCGGATGCCATAGGGATCGCGCAAATCCTCGAAGGCGATATCGGCTTCCTCCAGCCCGAGTTCCTCGCCCTGGTAGAGGCAGATCGACCCCCTCAGCGCGCATAGCAGTTCGATCGAGAACTTCGCCACGGCCACCGGGTCGCCGCCCGGCCGCGTCCAGCGCGTTACGTGGCGCACCACGTCATGGTTGGAAAACGCCCAGCAGACCCAGCCGGACGGCGCGGCGGCTTCGAACGCCTCGACACAGCCGCGAACATGGGCCGCCGAAAACTCCGGCCCCAGCATGTCGAAGGTGTAGCACATGTTGAGCTTGTCATTGCCTGACGTGTAGGCGGCCAGCGTCTGGAGCGAGCGGCTTTCATCGCCGACCTCGCCGACCACGGCATGGCCCTCGCCTTCGTCGATCAAGGCGCGGAAGCGTTTCAGGAAATCGATGTTCTCAGGCCGCGACTTGTCGAACAGATGCTCCTGGAAATTATAGGGGTTGGTGTCGCCATTGGTGCCGGCGACGCTTTGCGGCAGAGGTGGATTGCTGCGCAGCCAGCGATCCTGAACGTAATAATTGACGGTATCCAGCCGAAAACCGTCGACACCGCGCTTCAGCCAGAATTGCACCGTTTCCAGCACAGCGTTCTGCACGTCCATATTGTGGAAGTTGAGTGCCGGCTGCGCCGCCAGGAAATTGTGAAGGTAGTATTGGCGGCGTGTCGAATCCCATTCCCAAGCCGGGCCACCGAACACCGAAATCCAGTTGTTGGGCGCGGTGCCGTCCGGCTTGGCATCGGCCCAGACATACCAGTCCGATTTCGGGTTCTGGCGGCTGGCGCGGCTTTCGATGAACCATGGATGGCGGTCGGAGGAATGCGCCAGCACCTGGTCGATGATGACTTTCAGGCCGAGCCTGTGCGCCTCGGCAACGACCGCGTCGAAATCGTCGATGGTGCCGAACAGCGGATCGACGGCTTCGTAGTCGCAGACATCGTAGCCCATATCGGCCATCGGCGATTTGAAGAAGGGCGACAGCCACACCGCATCCACGCCGAGCGACGCGGCATGGCCAAGCCGCTGGACGATGCCGTGCAGATCGCCGCTGCCATCGCCATTGGTGTCCTGGAAGGAGCGCGGATAAATCTGGTAGATGGCGCAGCCGCGCCACCACTCGACCCTGTTTTCACTTGCCATCAACACTGCCCCTTTGCGCCCTCAAGCTTCGCGCTCGATCATGAAAATCACGCTACGCCCGGCGACAAGCAGCGATGCGGCCTCAGGCTCGACCGAGGGGGCGAGCGCGGGCATCCATGCATGGCCCGCGCGCTTCGGCAGCGTGAACTGGCAGGCGCGGCGGTCGCCGTTGACAAGAACGGCAAGCCGCTGCCCCTCGCCCCCGTCAAGCAGCATGACCAGGCGACGTCGCCCCGGATCGTTCCAATCGGCCTG
>DASYCS010000268.1:0-5844 GCA_036500025.1 Mesorhizobium sp.
TATGCGCTTTGGCTCTACCGGCGCATCATCTACGGGGCGCTGACCAAGGATAGCCTGAAGGCCATGCTGGACCTGTCGGGGCGTGAAAAGGCGATCCTTTATCCGCTCGTGATCCTCGTCATCTTCTTTGGCGTATATCCAGCGCCGGTCCTCGATGCGACGGCCCAGTCGGTCAAGAGCCTCGTTACCAACGTTACTGCATCCATCGACGCGGCGCATGCCGCGGCGGCGAAATGACCGGGGGAACCATGACGCCGGACCTTTACTCCAGTCTTTCGCTCGCGACGCCGGAACTGATCGTCGCCGTCGGCGCTTTGGCGCTTCTGATGCTCGGCGCTTATTGGCGCGGCAATGCCAGCACCATCGTCACCTCGCTGGCGGTGCTGGTTATGATCGCAGCCGGCGCGTGGATCGTGCTGTTCACCGGCGACGGACATGCCTTCAACAATGCTTTCATCAGCGATCCCTTTGCCCGCTTCATGCAGGTTTTGACGCTAGTCGGCTCGGCTGTCACGCTGGTCATGTCGCTGGGCTTCGCCAAGGCCGAGAAATTCGACACGTTCGAATATCCGGTGCTGGTGATGCTGTCGACGCTGGGCATGTTGCTGATGGCGTCGGCCAACAACATGATTTCGCTCTACATTAGCTTCGAGCTTCAGTCGCTGGGGCTTTACGTGGTGGCGGCGATCAACCGCGAGAACCTGCGGTCGACGGAAGCGGGCCTGAAATATTTCGTGCTGGGCGCACTGGCGAGCGGCATGATGCTTTACGGTATCTCGCTGGTCTATGGTTATACCGGATCGGTCGAGTTCGGTGTTATCCGCGATGCCGTCGGCGCTGACCGGCAGGTCGGCGTGCTGTTCGGCCTGGTGTTCATCCTCGCTGGCCTGGTGTTCAAGATTTCGGCGGCTCCGTTCCATATGTGGACGCCGGACGTCTATGAGGGCGCACCGACGCCGGTGACGGCTTTCTTCGCCGTGGCGCCGAAGGTGGCGACCATGGCGCTGATCCTGCGCATCACCATGTTCGCCTTCGAGCCGGTCGCGGCGGACTGGCAGCAGATCATCGTCTTCGTGTCGATCGCCTCGATGGCGCTCGGTTCCTTCGCGGCAATCGGGCAGCAGAATTTCAAGCGCCTGATGGCTTATTCGTCAATCGGCCATATGGGCTTCGCGCTGGTCGGCCTTGCCGCCAACAGCCAGGCTGGCGTGCGCGGCGTCATCATCTACATGCTGATCTATGTCGCCATGACGCTCGGCACTTTTGCGTTCATCATCGCCATGCGGCGCAAGGAAGGGCAGGTCGAGACGATCGGCGACCTTGCCGGCCTGTCGACAACCAATCCGGTGATGGCGACCATTCTCACCATCCTGTTGTTTTCGCTTGCCGGCATCCCGCCAATGGCCGGCTTCTGGGCGAAATGGTATGTGTTCCTCGCAGCCATCAATTCCGGCCTCTACGCTCTGGCTATCATCGGCGTGCTGACCTCGGTGGTGGCGGCGTTCTACTATCTGCGCATCATCAAGATCATGTGGTTCGATGAGCCGGTCGGTGGCTTCCTGCCGATGTCGGGCACGCTACGGCTGGTGCTTGGCCTGTCGGGCGCGTTCGTCCTGCTTTACGTGTTCATCGGCGGACCGATTGGCACCTTGGCGCAGGCCGCCGCCAAGAGTTTCTTCTGACGGGCGCCATGGCATTTCGCCTGGCTCCGACATCCGAGGCGGAAGGCTTCCGTCTCGATGCCCTTGAAACGGTCGGTTCGACCAATGCCTATGCTCTCGACCTGGCCCGAGCCGGCGATCCCGGAAAGGTTTGGGTCGTTTCCAAAAAGCAGGAAAACGGACGGGGCCGGCGCGGCCGCGCCTGGCAATCGCCGGAAGGCAATCTGGCGGCGACGCTGCTGATCAATATCGGCGGCGACCTTAGGCTTGCGGCGACGCTGGGCTTTGTCGCCGGGCTGGCCTTGGGCGACGCGCTCGACGCCGTGGCTCCCGGCAGCCGGGTTTCGATAGCGCTCGACGGTGCAAGCGCCGGACAAAATCGCTTCGAATTGAAATGGCCGAATGACGTGCTGGCCTCGGGCGCAAAGCTTGCCGGCATCCTGCTTGAATCCTTGGTGCTCGATGACGGGCACTTTGCCATTGCGGTCGGCATCGGCGTCAATGTAGTGGCCCATCCGCAGGATTTGCCCTATCCGGCGACTTCGCTCCATGCGCTCGGCTGCAAATGCGATGCGGAGACGTTGTTTCTGGCACTCTCGGATGCCTGGAGCGCCAATGCGCGGCTTTGGAGCGAAGGAAACGGAATTGGTGCCATTCGCGAGCGCTGGCTGGCCCGCGCGGCGGGGCTTGGCGGACAGGTCGCCGTCAGGGTTGGCGGCGATGTGGTGCGCGGAACCTTCGAGACGATCGACGAGGATTGCCGTTTCGTCATCCGCGACGATAGCGGCGCGGCGATAACGATTGCCGCCGGCGATGTACATTTCGGCGCGGTCGCTTCGGCCGGTCCTTGATTGACGGCATTTAACCTGTCAGGACGCAGGTTCCGGCCCCGCCGGCAAGAAAAGGACAGACCATGGCGAAAGTGAACGCACCCGAACTCGTATTCGTGCCGCTTGGCGGCGTCGGCGAGATCGGCATGAATTTCGCCCTCTATGGCTACGGCCCGGCCAATGCGCGCGAGTGGATCATCATCGACGTGGGCGTGACCTTTCCCGACGACACCTTGCCCGGCGTCGATCTGGTGTTGCCCGACACGCGCTTCATAGAGGGGAACCTCGACCGGCTGCACGGCATCGTCATCACCCATGCGCATGAAGATCACTATGGCGCGTTGCTCGACATCTGGCCGAAGCTGAAGGTGCCTGTCTGGATGACGCCGTTTTCGGCGGGGCTGCTCGACGCCAAGCGGCAGGGCGAACACGGCGCGCCGAAAATCCCGGTGACCGTTTTCCGCGGCGGTGAGAAATTCACGGTAGGCCCGTTCGAGATCGAAGCTATTCCGGTCGCGCACTCCATTCCAGAACCCATGTCGCTGGCGATCACGACGCCCGCCGGCGTCGTCATCCACACCGGCGACTGGAAGATCGATCCGGCGCCGACCGTCGGGCCGAAGACCGACGAGGCGCGCTTCCGCGCCTATGGCGACAAGGGCGTGCTTGCGCTCATCTGCGATTCCACCAACGCCATGCGGGAAGGGGATTCACCCTCCGAGCAGGCGGTGGGCGAAGGCATCAAAGGCGTGATCGAGAGCGCTGTCGGCCGCGTCGCCGTCACTACTTTTTCGTCCAATGTCGGGCGCATCGTTTCCATCGCCAAGGCGGCGCGCGATGCCGGCCGGCAATGCCTGGTCCTTGGCCGCTCGCTGAAGCGCGTCATCGATGTGGCCGGCGAACTTGGTTACATGGATGGCCTGCCCGAATTTATCAGCGAGGAAGATTACGGCTTCATTCCGCGCGAAAACTTGGTCATCATCTGCACCGGCAGCCAGGGCGAACCGCTGGCGGCGCTGGCAAAGCTTTCGCGTGGCGAGATGAAGGCCGTGGCGCTGACCGCCGGCGATACAGTGGTGTTCTCGTCGCGCACCATTCCCGGCAACGAGAAGGCGATCCTGGCGATCAAGAACGGATTGATCGATCTCGGCATGAAGATCATCGAGGATGGCGATGCGCTGGTTCATGTCTCCGGCCATCCCCGCCGCAGCGAACTGAAGCAGATGTATTCGTGGGTGCGTCCGCAAATCGGCGTGCCGGTGCATGGCGAGGCGGCGCATCTGGCGGCGCAGGGTTCGCTGATGGCGATTTCAGGCATCGGGCAGGTCGCGCAGGTGCGCGACGGCGACATGCTGCGGCTGGCGCCGGGTGCAGCGACCATCATCGATAAGGTGCCCTTCGGGCGCATCTACAAGGATGGCCGCCTGATGGGCACCGACCAGGCGATGGGCATCCGGGACCGGCGCAAGCTTTCCTTTGCCGGCCACGTCGTGGTCAATGTCGTGCTGGACGAGAAATACGAGCTTGCCGGCGACCCCGACTTGGTGGCCATCGGCGTGGCCGAGACGGATGCGCGCGGCGAGACGCTGGAGGATCTGATGCTCGATGCGGCAATCGGCGCTGTGGACTCCATACCGCGCCAGCGCCGAAAAGACCTGAACCTCGTGCAGGAAGCGGTGCGCCGCGCCGTTCGCGGCGCCGCCAACGAAGCCTGGGGCAAGAAGCCGCTGGCAACGGTGTTCGTGACGCGCTGACGGGGGCGGGAGAAGCAGGGAAATGCTTGGACGACTGAACCATGTCGCGATTGCCGTGCCGGAGCTGGAGGTGGCGACGGCCTTGTATCGCGATACGCTGGGCGCCAGGGTGACCCAGCCGCAGGCACTGCCGGAGCATGGCGTGACGGTTGTGTTCGTCGATGTCGGCAACACTAAGATAGAGTTGCTCGAACCGCTTGGCGAAGGCTCGCCGATCGCCGCGTTTCTTCAGAAAAACCCGGCGGGCGGCATGCATCATGTCTGCTACGAGGTTGACGACATTCTGGCGGCTCGCGATCGGCTCAAGGCCAGCGGCGCGCGGGTGCTGGGCGATGGAAATCCCAAGACCGGCGCGCATGGCAAGCCGGTCCTGTTCCTCCACCCCAAGGATCTCTTTGGAACCCTGGTCGAACTGGAGCAATCATGAACTGGATTTCGTTCACTGCCCTGTTTTTCATCACCTGGTGGACAACGCTGTTTGCCGTTTTGCCGTTCAGTGTCAGAACGCAGGAAGACGACCAGAACGTCACGCTCGGCACCGTCGCCAGCGCGCCGCGTGGGCCGCATATGCGGCGGGCAGTGGTGCGCACCACCATCGTCACCGCCGTCATCATGGGCATCGCCTATTTCGTCACGGGCTACCTCGGCTTGGGTATCGATGACATTCCGCATATCGTTCCGGACTGAATAAGGCTCATCATTCAGGCACAAAAAAAAGCAAGGCGCGAAGCCTTGCCAAATAAACGCGTCCGACCTTAATCCAGTTATTGGCGGCTGCGAGTTACCGCGCCCAGATCGCATCCTCCCAAGACTTTGACCGCGCAGGAGGGTAGATTTGTCTCTACCCCCTCGGTTATGCGGGTACACTAACCTAATGCCAACCATGCTGTCACGGAAAATTTTGCTTTGAAATAAGCATTCCGTTGTTGCGTTGCACAATAAATCGGCAGCGCCGCGCACACGAAAATCAGCCGTAATGTCGTGACCTTGCGCCGCGCGCGGCGCGGGTTTCCATCCCGCCATGAAATGGCTATGAAGCCCATGCAAGCAGCAGCGGCGCAGCGATTCCTTGCGCCATTCTCTTTCATGGACCAGATCATGCGGTTGTCGCGTTATTTCCTGCCTATTCTCAAAGAAAATCCGCGCGAAGCCGAGATCGTTTCGCACCGGCTGATGCTGCGCGCCGGTATGATCCGGCAGCAGGCGGCGGGCAGTTTCTCTTGGCTGCCGCTGGGCAAGCGCGTGCTGGATAAAATCTGCGCCATCGTGCGTGAGGAACAGGACAGGGCCGGCGCCCTCGAAATCCTCATGCCGACCATCCAGTCGGCCGATCTGTGGCGCGAAAGCGGCCGCTACGACGACTATGGCAAGGAGATGCTGCGCATCAAGGACCGGCATGACCGCGACATGCTTTTCGGCCCGACCAACGAGGAGATGGTAACGGAAATCTTCCGTTCCTACGTGAAGTCCTACAAGGATTTGCCGCTCAACCTCTACCACATCCAGTGGAAGTTCCGCGACGAGGTGAGGCCGCGCTTCGGCGTCATGCGTTCGCGCGAATTCCTGATGAAGGACGCCTATTCGTTCGACCTCGATTTC
>DASYCS010000269.1:0-1927 GCA_036500025.1 Mesorhizobium sp.
TTCGAGAAGCTGCGCCTGTCCTCCGGCGACGGCATCATCCTGCTCATGCTGGTCACTTCCGGCCTTGCGCATTTGCCGCCGATCAAGGTGGTGACCATCCTGGCCGGCGTCATCGGCTTTTCCCTGCCCTGGTTCATCGTCTCGGCGGTCGTGGCGCGCGGCGCGCGCTTCCTGTTTCTGGCGTGGCTGCTTCGCCGCTATGGCGAACCGATCCGCGACTTCATCGAAAAACGCCTGGGCATGATCGCCGGCATCGCCGCCGGCGTCCTTATTCTGCTCTATATCATCGTCAAATACGCCATCTGAGCATTGCCATCGGCACGACCCGGAGCGCAACCATGATCTCGACCATCGACGCGGCCCACAGCCGCCGCAAACTGACGGCCCTGTTTCTGGCCGTCGCCATGGCCGCCGTGGTGGGCGGCGCCTTGGCCTTCCAGTACATAGGCGGCTATATCCCGTGCAAGCTGTGCTACGAACAGCGCATCCCCTACTATGTCGGCGTTCCGCTGATGTTGCTGGCGGCCCTGGCGGCCGCGCTGCGCCTGCCTTCATGGACTTCGCGTATACTGCTGGCCATCGGCAGCCTGCTGATGCTCTACGGGCTATATCTGGCCGTTTATCATTCAGGCGTCGAATGGTCATGGTGGCCCGGGCCGACCGACTGCACGAATGTAGCCAGCCCGGTCGATACGGGCGGCAACGGCGTGCTCGATGCGATCGACAAGTTCGTGCCGCCATCCTGCGACAAGGCGGCGCTGCGCATCCTCGGCCTCTCCATGGCCGGCTGGAACGCCATCGCCAGCCTGATCCTGTCCATCGTGGCGCTACGGGGCGCCGCCGCCCGCGGCTAGGTCTGGCCGCCCTGCGCGAAGATTTCCTGATCGACAAAAACCAGGGCGCGCATGGCGCAGCCTTCGTGGATCAAGGACAATTCGTTCGGCTCGGTATCGAACGAGATCGCCTTCGAGTGATGGCCGCCCGCGGTCCTGCCGATAGCTTCGCGCAGCGCCGGCTCGATGAGATCGAACGCGGTCGCGCCGATGCCGACCATGGCCACCGGCGCGGGATCGATAAGCGCAAACAGGCTGCCAAGGCCAAAGCCCAGCGCTTCGCCGGCCTTGCGAAACGCCTCGCGCTCGCGACCGTCATGGTCGCGCGCGATGGCCGCCAGTTCCTGGATATCGGCATCGCAGATGTCGGCAAGCGGCTCTTCATCTTCGCTGCCCTGCCGCGCGTTTCGCCAGATGGCGTAGTTGCCGGCATAGGCTTCGACGCAGCCGCGCCGTCCGCAGCGGCAGAGCGCCCCGTTCGGCCGGTGAACCATATGGCCGAACTCGCCACCGGATGAATGCGTGCCGGTGAACAACTCGCCCTTCAGCACGATGCCCATGCCTATGCCGTGCGAAAGCAGGATGGCGATGAAGTCGTCGCGGTAGCGGGCCGGGTCGCGCCAGCGCAGCGCCACCGCCATCATGTTGCAGTCATTCTCGACGGCGACCGGAATGCCGAATTCCTCCTCCAGTATGGCGGCGAAGGCAATGTCGGTCTGCGGCGTGATCGGCGACCACAATACGATGCGCGCAGCCGCATCCGTGGTGCCCTGGACGGCAAGCACGAGACGCGCCACCTTGCCCCCGGCAAAACTCGGATCGTCAAGACGGTGGCGGATGATCGCCACGCATTCGGCGACAAGCTGCTCGCGCGACATGGCTTGCGTGTCGAGCCGGCGCTCCTCCTGCGCGATAACCCCGCCTGCATAGTCGATGACGGCGATGGAAAGGAAATTCAGCGACAACACGACGCTCAGCACCGATGTCGCCCGCGCGTTCAGCGCCAGCCCCACCTGCGGGCGTCCGCGCTTCAGCGAGGGCGGGGCATCCCTGCTTTCGTTGAGGATACCCTCGGCGATCAGGTCGGATGAAAT
>DASYCS010000270.1:0-2758 GCA_036500025.1 Mesorhizobium sp.
GGAGGTAACGCGGGTGCCGGTGGCATCGACGTCGGAATAGATGCTGTAGGCCACGAACAGCAACGCGGCTGCGATCACGCCGGCATAAATGATGCCTTGAAGTGGATTGACGGCCCCGTCGAGCTTGGGTCCTTTGTGAGCGGCCGGTTCTATTGAACCAGGTAATGCAACATCAGCCATAGTTAATACTCCCCAGAAATCGATGGGCGGACATTGCTTGAGGCATGTGACAGCCACATGAAACGGGCGCGAAAGTCGTGTGTTTTCAGGGCATTGAATCGAGTGGAGACAGGCCCGATTGAAGCGGGCCGTTTCCGCAGCTTCTCGTTGGAATCGCTAAGACATTGCGCGGGGGAGAGGTCGAGAGGTTAGATCGAACCGGTATTTAGTTACGCATCGCCATGAAGCACGTTCATTGCGCCGCAATAAATTAAGCTACATCTCAAGCCGCGTGCGCATTCTTCTTTAGCAGCGCGGCGGCAATCCTGAGGTCATTGACGAAACGCTCATACTCGCGTGCCTTGGCATCGGCGTCGGGCAATCGCAACAGATAGGATGGATGCACCGTCACCAACGCCTGGATGCCATGATCGAGTTCGATCAACTGCCCGCGGTTCTTGTTGATCGGCGTGATCCTTCCGAAAACGCTTTGCGCCGCGGTAGCGCCCATGGCCACCACGAGCGCGGGTTTGATCGCGGCCAGTTCGCGTTCATACCATGGACGGCAGGCCCGGATCTCCGGCGTGCCCGGCTTCTGGTGCAGGCGGATCTTGCCGCGTGGCACAAACTTGAAATGCTTCACGGCGTTGGTGACGTAAACCTTCGATCGGTCGATGCCGGCTTCCTGTAGCGCGCGGTCGAGCATCTGCCCGGCGGGACCGACGAACGGTTTGCCGGCGAGGTCTTCCTTGTCGCCGGGCTGCTCGCCAACCAGCATGATGCGGGCGTGCGCCGGGCCTTCGCCGAACACGGTCTGCGTGGCATCCTTCCAGAGCGGGCAGGCGCGGCAACCGGCGGCTTCTTCGCGCAAGGTTGCGATTGCGCCGGTTTCGATATCGCTCCTTAGAGCCTCGCGTCGGCTTGTCATCGAAGGTTCCAACCGTTTCTGCGATTTATGCGGTTCAGTGGCAGCATTGGCGATCATCGCGCCGGTGGCGCGTTCGGCGCCGGCGATCAGGGGTTTAATCAACGAAGCCTCCGGCAGGTTCCGCCAGTATTTCTTCGGCATCTCGGTCTGCATGGCCTTCACCTTGAGCCGGGCCGGATTGAAGATGCTGGCGTAGTAACGCCGCCAGGTTTCCTCCAGGCGGTCTTCGGTCGGCGCATCGGCCTTGCTGACGCCAGGCGTGATCGAGACGGTATGGCCGTCCCAATGCGCGCAGGCATCCGGCGTCAGGATCGACCACGGCATATCAGCGAAACGGCGGGCGAAAAACGGAGCTGCCAGTTCGACGATATGATGCTCGGGTTCGAACCAGGCGACGTAGTGCGATTTCTGTTCGCGCCCGACTTCGCGGAAGCGGACGAAGGCATGCATCTTGTGTTCATCGCGGCGCACGGCCTTGGCCATCGCGGTAACCAGCGCGACATCCGGATCGGTCGCGACCTCGAGCAAATGGGGATGCCCGCGCAGCCGCCACAGCAGCCGATACAGGATCGCAAACCGCTCGGGATTGCGATGCAGGATCGCGGATTGCGCGAGTTCGACGAATTTGGCGGCGACGGAGAAGGTGTCTTGTGGGGTTTCAAGCGGCAGCGTTTCGGCCGCGGGCGCGAACAATTCGGAGGCGTCGCCTTGGACGGTCCAGGTCACATCGGTTGGTTTGACTTCATGCAGGACCAGCGATCGCGCCGCTTTGCGCCAGCCTTCGAAGTCGGTTTCGCTATCGAGGGTGATGAGATGCATGGTTTTACTCTCCTTGCGACATACTCATCGTCATCCTGAGGAGCCGCGCTTGCGCGGCGTCTCGAAGGATGTGCCACGGATTCGTCCTTCGAGGCTCGCAAGAGTTCGCACCTTCAGCGATAACGGCGAAGCCGTTACGCGGGGATGACGGTGGGGTGCGTTGCACGGTTAAAACCCAAATCCCAATTGCTTTGCCTTTGGCTTGAACCGCTCCGCCAGCTTCGCCTCATCAAGCAGATGCATCGCGGGCCGGTGATCACTGAGAACAATGAACGGCAGCGCCTTTTTCGCCGGAATATGCAGCCGCGCCAGATCGGACACGCGAATGGACGTTACGCGGCGGGTGGCGATGATGCGGTCGACTGCCTTGGTGCCGAAGCCGGGCACGCGCAGCAGATCCGCGCGGCTGGCGCTGGCGATATCGAGCGGGAAGCGGTGGCGGTGCCGCAGCGCCCAGGCCAGCTTCGGATCGATCTCGAGCGACAGCATGCCTTGCGTCGGGTCGACGATTTCATCGGCGTCAAAGCCGTAAAACCGCATCAGCCAGTCGGCCTGATAAAGCCTGTGCTCGCGAACCAAGGGCGGCGCGCTCAACGGCAACGCGCGGCTGGCATCCGGGATCGGGCTGAACGCGGAGTAATACACGCGCTTGAGCTTGTAGGAGCCGTAGAGATTGGCTGACGTATCGAGGATGGTCTGATCGTTGGCAGAATCCGCGCCGACGATCATCTGCGTGCTCTGGCCGGCCGGGGCGAAGCGTGGCGGTTTTGCTTTGGTCGCGGTCTTTTGATCCTCCTGCGCCTCATCGAGTTTGAGACGCAGCCGGCCCATGGTGCGGCGGATTGCACGCAC
>DASYCS010000271.1:0-5184 GCA_036500025.1 Mesorhizobium sp.
GGCGACGCCCACCGGGCAGGTGTTCAGGTGGCACTTGCGCATCATGATACAGCCGGCCGCGATCAGCGGCGCGGTGGCAAAGCCGAACTCGTCGGCGCCCAGCAGCGCG
Source organism: Mesorhizobium sp. (assembly GCA_036500025.1). Taxonomy (GTDB): domain Bacteria; phylum Pseudomonadota; class Alphaproteobacteria; order Rhizobiales; family Rhizobiaceae; genus Mesorhizobium. The sequence continues at coordinate 110 of DASYCS010000271.1, forward strand.
CCGATCACCACGTCGCGGCCCGTGCGCAGGCCGCCATCGACCTGCAACGCAACGCGGCTGCGCAGGCCGTTCAGCACCAGCGTCTGGTGCGTCTCGGCAAGGCCCATTTCCCACGGGCTGCCGGCATGTTTCAGCGACGTCATCGGCGATGCGCCGGTGCCGCCATCATAGCCCGAAATGGTGATGTGGTCGGCGCGCGCCTTGGCAACGCCGGCCGCAACCGTGCCGACGCCGACCTCCGACACCAGCTTGACGGAAACGTCCGCCGCCGGATTGACGTTCTTCAGATCGTAGATCAGCTGCGCCAGATCCTCGATCGAATAGATGTCGTGATGCGGCGGCGGCGAGATCAGCCCGACGCCCGGCGTGGAGTGGCGGACCTTGGCAATCGTCGCATCGACCTTGTGGCCGGGCAATTGCCCGCCCTCGCCGGGCTTCGCGCCCTGCGCCACCTTGATCTGGATCATGTCGGAATTGACCAGATATTCCGCCGTGACGCCAAAGCGGCCGGAAGCCACCTGCTTGATCGCGGAGCGCTCGGGGTTGGCCCCGCCGCCCGGCAACGGCAGATAGCGGTCCGGCTCCTCGCCGCCCTCGCCCGTGTTCGACTTGCCGCCGATGGCGTTCATCGCCCGCGCCAGCGTCGTATGCGCCTCGCGCGAGATGGAGCCGAACGACATGGCGCCCGTCGAGAAGCGCTTGACGATTTCCGCGGCCGGCATCACCTCGTCCAGCGAAACCTTCTTGCGGCCGGTCTCGTCGGCGGTGCGTATCTTGAACAGGCCGCGTATGGTCTGCGCCCGCGCCGTCTCGCTGTCGACTTCGCGCGAATACTGCCTGAACGTCTCCGGTGAACCATGCCGCACGGCGTGTTGCAGCGTCGCCACCGCATCCGGCGTCCACACATGCGCTTCGCCGCGCATGCGGTACATATATTCGCCGCCGACTTCGAGCGCATTGCGCAACACCGGATCGTCGCCGAACGCCGAGGCGTGGCGATTGACCGTTTCCGTCGCGATCTCGTCCAGCCCGACGCCCTCGATGAGCGTGGCCGTGCCGGTGAAGTACTTGTCGACGAACTCCGACCGCAAGCCGATGGCGTCGAATATCTGCGCGCCGCAATAGGACTGGTAGGTCGAGATGCCCATCTTGGACATGACCTTCAGGATGCCCTTGCCGATGGACTTGATGTAGCGCGTCACCACCTCGTGCGCGTCCACCTCCGGCGGGAAAGCGCCGTTCTTGTGCATGTCGGCCAGCGTGTCGAAGGCGAGATAGGGGTTGATCGCCTCCGCGCCATAGCCGGCCAGACAGCAGAAATGATGAACCTCGCGCGGCTCGCCGGATTCCACGACCAGGCCGACCGAGGTGCGCAAGCCCTTGCGGATCAGATGATGATGCACGGCGGCCGTCGCCAAAAGCGTCGGAATCTCGATGCGGTCCGGCCCGATCTGGCGATCGGACAGGATGATGATGTTGTAGCCGCCGGCAACCGCCGCCTCCGCCCGCTCGCAAAGCCGCTCGACAGCCCCCTGCATCCCCGCCACGCCTTCGCTGGCGTTATAGGTGATGTCGATGGTCTTGGTATCGAAACGGTCTTCGGTGTGGCCGATGGAGCGGATTTTTTCGAGGTCGCCATTGGTCAGGATCGGCTGGCGTACCTCCAACCGCTTGCGGCGCGACGACCCGACGAGGTCAAAAATGTTCGGGCGCGGCCCGATGAAGGAAACGAGGCTCATCACCAATTCCTCGCGGATCGGGTCGATCGGCGGGTTGGTGACCTGCGCGAAATTCTGCTTGAAATAGGTGTAGAGCATCGACGACCGGCTCGACATCGCCGCAATCGGCGTGTCGGTGCCCATCGAACCGACGGCTTCCTGCCCGGTTGTCGCCATCGGCGACATCAACAGCTTCAAATCCTCCTGCGTGTAGCCGAAAGCCTGCTGGCGATCGAGCAGCGAAACATCTCGGCGCAGCGCGCGCGGCTCCACCGGCTTCAAATCCTCAAGGATGAGCTGCGTGTTGGAAAGCCAGGTCTTGTAGGGGTGGCGCGCCGCGATTTCCGACTTGATTTCATCGTCGGAGATGATGCGGCCCTTTTCAAGGTCGATCAGCAGCATCTTTCCCGGCTGCAAGCGCCACTTCTTGACGATCTTTTCTTCCGGCACATCGAGCACGCCGGCCTCCGACGCCATGATGACGCGGTCGTCGTCGGTGACGATATAGCGGGCCGGGCGAAGCCCGTTGCGGTCGAGCGTCGCGCCAATCTGGCGGCCGTCGGTAAAGGCGACCGCGGCCGGCCCGTCCCATGGCTCCATCAGGGCGGCGTGGTATTCATAGAATGCCTTGCGGTCCGCGCCCATCAGCTTGTTGCCGGCCCATGCCTCGGGGATCAGCATCATCATGGAATGGGCAAGGCTGTAGCCGCCCTGGAACAGGAATTCGAGCGCGTTGTCGAAACAGGCCGTATCCGACTGCCCTTCATAGGAAATCGGCCACAGCTTGGAGATGTTGTTGCCGAACAGCTCGCTGTCGACGGAAGCCTGACGCGCCGCCATCCAGTTGTTGTTGCCGCGAACCGTGTTGATCTCGCCATTATGCGCGACCATCCGGTAGGGATGCGCCAACTTCCACGAGGGGAAGGTGTTGGTGGAAAAACGCTGGTGAACGAGGATCAGCGCCGTCTCGAAGCGCGGATCGGCAAGGTCCTTGTAGTAGGCGCCGACCTGATAGGCCAGGAACATGCCCTTGTAGACGATGGTGCGCGCCGACAGCGACACGCAATAGGCGCCGATATCCTTGTTGTCGTTCTCTGCATAGATGCGCCCGGAAATGACCTTGCGCAGCAGGTAAAGCCGCGCTTCATATTCCTCGTCATCGTCGATATCGGGCGTGCGCCCGATGAAGACCTGACGGTGAAATGGCTCGGCCGCCGCGATTTCCGGGGACTTGGATAGCGATGAATTGTCGACCGGCACATCGCGGAAGCCGATCAGCGGCAGGCCTTCGGACTGCGCCGATTCACGGATGATCTCGTCGATATGCGTGCGCAGCGCCTCGTCCTGCGGCATGAACCAGTGGCCAACGCCATATTGGCCGACCGGCGGTAGTTCGATGTCCTGCCTGGCCAGCTCTTCACGGAAAAACCGGTCCGGAATCTGCACCAGCACGCCGGCGCCGTCGCCCATCAACGGATCGGCGCCGACGGCGCCGCGATGGGTGAGGTTTTCGAGCATGGCGAGGCCGTCCACGACGATGCCGTGCGACTTTTCGTTCTTCATGTTGGCAATGAAGCCGACGCCGCAGCCATCATGCTCATTGCGCGGATGATAAAGACCCTGCGGGGCCATGCCGGTCGTGCTGCGCAGCGCGGCACGTTTGACGGATGCCGCGTTCGTCTGCGCGGCCTGGCCATTCGTCGCGGCAAGCGTCAACTCGGTCATCGTCTCATCCTTTCCGGTCGGCCGCTGGATTAGTCGGAAAGCGCTGGCTTTCCCCGAAACTGCGGCACTATTGCAAACCCATTGTCTAGATGATCTTCGCGCCAACGGGCCGAACGTCCTGCCGGCTTTTCCCGGCGTCGGTTCGACCGCTTGCGCGTTGTTCCCGACAAACCGCCAGGCGCACAGAGTACGCCATTGCCGCCCATCGGGGAGATTAAAATAAGACAGCAATGCTGTCCTAAATTTTATGGCAGAAACCTTTGGCCCACACAAGACCGATTCAGAAAAAACTTGGAACAAGGACGCAGCAAAGTTGCGCTAATTGCACCACGCACGAAACTATTTGTCGTCAGGCCGTTCATTCAGCGCCCTGCCCCTTACTCAGCGCCCGCTGCGCATTCAGCGGCCAACCCCTTATTCGTCATCAGCCCTTTAACCTTGGCCGCATGCCTCTTTCATTTTTGCCGCCGCTGGCTCTTGCAACCTTGATGGCAAGCCCGGCAATGTCGCGCCGTTTCCGGCAATCAGCAGTTCAGGCAGGCCTATTCATGTTTTTCGCTTCCGACAATTGGGCCGGCGCCCACCCGAAGATCGCGGCCGGCCTGGCGGCCAACGCCGCCGGCTTTTCCGCTGCCTATGGCGACGGCGACCTCGACAAAGCCGTCTATCGGCGCTTCAGCGAGATCTTCGAACGCGAAGTCGCGGTGTTTTTCGTGGCCACAGGAACGGCGGCCAATTCGCTGTCGCTGGCGGCCTACAACAAGACCGGCGGCATTTCCCTTTGCCATCGCGAATCGCATGTCGTCGAAGACGAGTGCGGCGCGCCGGAATTCTTCATGGGCGGCTCCCGCCTTCTGCCGATCGACGGCGCGCTTGGGCGCATCGATGCGAGCAGGCTGGAAAACGCCTTGCAGCGCCTCGCGCCCGAAATCGTGCATACCGGCCGGCCGGCGGCGGTGACGATCACCCAATCCACGGAAATCGGAACCGTCTATAGCCTGGACGACATCGACGAGATTTCAGGCCTCGCCAAACGCCACGGCCTGCCCCTGCACATGGACGGCGCGCGCTTTGCCAACGCAATGGTTTCGCTCGATACGACGCCGGCCGAAATGACCTGGAAGCGCGGTGTTGACATCCTTTCCTTTGGCGGCACCAAAAACGGCTGCTGGTGCGCGGAAGCCGTGGTATTGTTCGACCTGGACAGGGCCAAGGAAATGACATTCCTGCGCAAGCGCGCCGCCCAGCTCTTTTCCAAGTCGCGTTTTATCGCCGCCCAGTTCGAAGCTTATTTCAAGGACGGGCTATGGCTGGAGACCGCCCGCCACGCCAACGCCATGGCCGCGAAACTGGCGGCCGCCATCCGCAATGCCCCGGCCGCACGGCTCGCCTGGCAACCGCAGGCAAACGAAGTGTTTGCCGTCATAAAGAAGGCCGACGCGCAGCGAATTCAGGCGGCGGGCGCCGCGTTTTACGATTGGCACCAGCCGACCGGTTTCACCGATCCGCTGACTGAGGATGAGGCGCTCTACCGTTTCGTCACCAGTTTCGCGACCACGGCCGACGATATCGACAGGCTGGGCAGCCTTCTCGCCAAATGAAAGACGGCGCTTTTCAGCGCCGCCTTTACTA
>DASYCS010000272.1:0-7258 GCA_036500025.1 Mesorhizobium sp.
TACCGATCGTCATATCGAGGTGACTTCCTTTGCCGAGCTGGCGCTGGCGCCCGAAACCTCCGACAATGCGCACCCTGCATTCTCGAAAATGTTCGTCGAGACGGAAATCGCGCGCAATAACGGCGTCATCTTCGCCGCGCGGCGCAAGCGCGATCCGGGCGAACCGGACATCGCGGCGGCGCATTTCGTCACCGACACATCCGGTCTTGCGCGCGATACCGAGGCGGAAACCGACCGGCGCGCCTTTATCGGGCGAGGACGCACCATCGCCGATGCCGCCGCCTTCGACGCGGGCGCAAAGCTCGGCGGCGGTTCCGGCTTCACCCTCGATCCGGTGGCGTCGCTGCGCCGTCAGGTTCGCGTGGCCGCCAACAAGAAAATTTCGCTGACGTTCTGGACGGTTGTCGGCGCCAACCGCAAGGAAATGGAAGACGCGGTGGCAAGGCTCGACCACCCCGAGAGCTTCTCGCGCCAGGCCATGCTTGCCTGGACACGCTCGCAGGTGCAGACGCGCCATCTCGGCCTCAGCCTGGCCGATGCCGCCAATGTGCAGAAACTGGCGCGCTATCTTCTTTATCCCGATCCATTCCTGCGCGTGCCGGCGGAGACGATTGCCGCTGGCCTGGGCAAGCAATCCAGTCTGTGGCCGACCAGCATATCTGGCGATTTCCCGATTTTCGTCGTCAGGATCGCCGATATCGCCGATATCGAGATCGTCGCCCAAGCCCTGCGCTTCCAGGAATATATGCGTGCTCGCGGCATGGTGGCAGACCTCGTCATCGTCAACGAGCAGGCTTCTTCTTACGTGCAAGATTTGCAGCAGGCCATCGAGTCCCTGTGCGAAAACAGCCGCGCGCGTGGCACCGAGCTTGGACCGCGCCAGCACATTTTCACGGTGCGCCGCGACCTGATGGACGAGGCCACTTACAAGACGCTGCTCGCGGTGGCGCGTGTCGTGCTGCATACACGCAATGGCCTGATCTTCGACCAGATCGAGCGCGCCGAAGCCAATGCCTTGCAGGCCAGGGACACGCTGGTTCCGCAACGCGCTTTGGCGGCGAGCGAAAATTTGCCAGCCGCCAAATCGCCTGCATCGATCGAAGACAAACCCGCGAACGGCAAGGGCCTGGCCAACTGGAACGGCTTTGGCGGCTTCGATGGCGACGGGCGGCACTATGTCGTTCGCCTGACGGGCCGGCGCACGACGCCGCAACCGTGGATCAACGTGGTTTCGAATGAAACCTTCGGCTTCCATACCTCCGCCGAAGGCGCCGCCTTTACCTGGAGCCGCAACAGTCGCGACTATCAGTTGACGCCGTGGTCGAACGACCCGGTCACCAACCGGCCGGGCGAAGGCATCTACATCCACGATCTTGAAAGCGGCGAAGCGTTCGCGCCGATAGCCGCCGTGGTTCGCGACCCGAAAATGACCTATGAGGCGTGGCACGGCCAGGGCTTCTCGACCTTCAGGTCCGCGCGCGGTTCCTTGACGATGGATCTGACCCATGTGGTCGATCCGGTCGATCCGGTGAAGATTTCCCGGCTGCGCATTCAAAATACAGGATCGTCGCCCGCCAGGTTGCGGGTCTACGCCTATGCCGAATGGGTGCTGGGCGGCCACCGCTCGCGCACCGCATCGACCATCATTCCCTCGCAGGATGCGGCAACGGGCGCGCTTCTGGCGCAGAACCCGTACGGCCTCGACTATGGCGACCGGATCGCCTTTCTCGGCAGCGACGGCGTACCGGACTCGGTCACCGCCGACCGCCTGGAATTCCTTGGGCGGCACGGCAGCAGCGTGGCCCCGCAGTCGGTGCTTTTCGGCAATGCTTTGTCTGGAAACATCGAAGCGGGCGGCGATCCATGCGCCGCGATTGCGCGCGATATCGAGATACCGGCTGGCGGCGATGTCACGCTTCTATGGTTGATGGGCGACGCTTCGTCGGCCGCTGAAGCCAGCGATCTGATGCAGCGCCACCGCGCCAAGGATTTCGACCAGCGCCTTGCCGACAATGAAAGCCAGTGGCGCGGTTTCCTCGATACGATCCAGGTCGAGACGCCGGACAAGTCGCTGGACGCCATGGTCAACCACTGGCTGCCCTACCAGGCGCTTGCCTGCCGCATCCGTGCGCGTTCGGCCTTCTATCAGGCCAGCGGCGCGTTCGGCTTCCGCGATCAGTTGCAGGACACGATGGCCTTGCTCACGCACGATCCATCGCTGGGCCGCGAGCAGATACTCAATGCGGCCCGCCGGCAGTTCGCCGAGGGCGACGTCCAGCATTGGTGGCTGCCGCGCACCGGCGCCGGCGTGCGCACGATCATCTCCGACGATGTCGTGTGGCTGGCGCATGCCGTCGCCCGCTATATCTCGGTCAGCGACGACAAGGCGATCCTCAAGGAGAAACTGCCGTTCATCGAAGGACAGGCGCTGGCTGAAGGCGAGCACGACGCCTTCTTCGTGCCCGTCGTTTCGGAAAAGACCGCTTCGCTCTACGAGCACTGCGCCCGCGCCATCGATCTGGCCATCCAGCGCAGCAGCCCCAATGGCTTGCCGCTGATGCTGGGCGGCGACTGGAACGACGGCATGAACCGCGTCGGCGAAGGCGGCAAGGGCGAGAGCGTCTGGCTGGGCTGGTTCCTGCTGGCGACGCTCGGCGATTTTGCGCCCATCGCCAAGGCCGAAGGCGACGCCAAGCGCGCGCAGGCATGGGAAAAGCATGCCCGTACATTGAAGCGCGCGCTGGAAAGCACCGCCTGGGACGGTCAATGGTATCGTCGCGGCAGCTTCGATGACGGCACGCCGCTTGGCTCGCACAATTCCGAGGAATGCCGGATCGATTCGATCGCGCAGTCGTGGAGCGTGCTATCGGGCGAGGGCGACCCCGCGCGTTCGCGCACGGCGATGGAACAGGCGATGGAATTGCTGGTCGATGACGAGAACAAGCTTATCAAGCTTTTCACGCCGCCCTTCTCGAACACTCCGCACGATCCGGGCTACATCAAGGCCTATCCGCCCGGCGTCCGCGAGAATGGCGGCCAGTACACCCATGCCGCTACCTGGTTCGTGATAGCGCTGGCCGAAATGGGGCGCACGGACGACGCCTATCGCTGCTTCTCGATGCTCAATCCGGTCAATCATGCGCTGGATGAGACCGCTGCCGAGCGTTACCGCGTCGAGCCATATGTCGTTGCCGCCGACATTTATGCCGAGCAAGGCAAGGGCGGGCGCGGCGGCTGGACCTGGTACACGGGTTCTGCCGGCTGGCTGTACAGGGCGGCCGTCGAAGGCATTCTCGGCATTCACCAGCATGGCAAGCGGGTGGAGATTGCGCCAAAGCTTCCAAGTAGTTGGGATGGTTATTCGGCTACCCTCAAGATATTGGGCGGCGAATGCAAGATACGCGTCTTGCGCGACAAGACGGCCAAGACGGTAACCATTGAAAAGGATGGCGTGAAGGTGAAGGGCTTGTCTTTCGAGCCGAAGGCCGGCGCCACAATCGAGCTGGTTGTAAAAATCCCGAAGTAATCGGCGCTCACCCTCGACTGCATAAGATAAAGGCAGCGGACCCCGCTGCCTTTATTTTGCCGCACAGCTGACATTTTGGCTGTCTTCTCAAACCGTTAGACGATCACGCCAGATTTCGGGCCGTTGTCATGTTTTGTTCGCGGAATCGGAACAGAAGGGTCCCAAAGGCATTGTTTTGACACGCTTCAATCGATACGTCTTTGGCACTTCAATAACCCTGCACAATGAGTTTGGTGGAGTAGTCCAGTGTCCCTTCTGCAAATCTACTGGAGAGCACTCGGTTATCTTGCTTCGGACAAGAAGCGCGTCGCGTTTATTTGCGCGGCTAATGTAACGCTTGCCATCATCACCATTCTCGAACCCATTCTGTTCGGGCGCGTTATCGACGCCATGTCCGGCCATCAGGATGTCGTGCCGACGCTGGCGCTGTGGGCGGGCCTTGGCGCTTTCAACATCATCGCTTTCGTCTGGGTGGCGCGTGGCGCCGACCGTTTCGCCCATGCAAGGCGCGGCGAGCTTCTTTGCGAATCCTTCGAGCGCGTCATCACCATGCCGCTGTCCTGGCATCAACAGCGCGGCACGTCCAATTCGCTCCATACCTTGCTGCGCGCCATCGAATCGCTGTTCAGCCTGTGGCTCGAATTCATGCGCCAGCACCTTTCGGCGGCGGTCGCGCTTTGCCTTCTGGTTCCCACCGCGCTTAACCTCGATGTCCGCATGGCGACGGTTCTTCTCGTCCTCGGCGCGGTCTATGTCGGCGTCGGCCGGCTGGTCATGCGCCGGACGAAGGCTGGCCAGGCCAATGTCGAGCGCCATTATCACCAGGTCTTCGGCCATGTGACGGATACGGTCAGCAACGTTTCGGTGTTGCAGAGCTATAACCGCATCGGCCTCGAAGCCGAGACGCTGCGTCAGCACGTCCGCAACCTGCTCAGCGCCCAGAACCCGGTGCTTGACTGGTGGGCTATTGCCAGCGCGCTGCAACGCCTGTCGTCGACCATTTCGATGATGGTGGTGCTGCTGATCGGCGCCTATCTGGTCACGCGCGGCGAACTGCGCATCGGCGATGTCGTCGCCTTTACCGGCTTTGCCACCGTGCTCATCGCCCGGCTCGACCAGATTTCGGCTTTCGCCAACCAGATTTCCGACGCCCGCGCCAAGCTTGAGGAATTCTACCGGCTGGAGGATTCGGCCGTCGACGCTGCCGAGCCGGAAGGCCTGCGCGACCTCGGCGCGGTGAGCGGGCATGTGCGCTTCGAAAATGTGTCCTTCGAATTCGCCAATTCCGGGCAGGGCGTGCATGACGTTTCGTTCGAGGTCCAGGCTGGGCAGACCATTGCCATCGTCGGCCCGACAGGCGCCGGCAAGACGACGGTCATCAACCTGTTGCAGCGCGTCTTCTCGCCCAGCAGCGGCCGCATCCTCATCGACGGCATCGATACGCGCACGGTGACCCGCAAGTCGCTGCGCCATTCCATCGCCACCGTCTTCCAGGATGCCGGCCTGCTCAACCGTTCGATCGAGGACAATATCCGCGTCGGTCGCGCCGAGGCTTCCTATGACGAGATTCATGCTGCCGCCGCTGCTGCCGCTGCGCAGGATTTCATCCTGTCCAAGGGCAGCGGCTACGACACCCTGGTCGGCGAACGCGGCGGCCAGCTTTCCGGCGGCGAGCGCCAGCGCATCGCCATCGCCCGTGCCGTTCTGAAGAACGCCCCCATCCTCGTGCTTGACGAGGCGACCAGCGCGCTTGACGTGGAAACTGAAGACCGTGTCAAGGAAGCCATCGACGTGCTTCGCCGCGACCGCACCACCTTCATCATCGCCCACCGCCTGACCACAGTTCGCGACGCCGATCTGGTCGTGTTCATGGACAAGGGCAGGGTGGTCGAGATGGGCGGCTTTACCGAACTATCCCTGCGCAATGGCCGGTTTGCTTCGCTGTTGCGCGCCGGTGGCCTGCTCAACGATGAGGAAGTCCGTCGCCTGAGCCGCATTTCGTCGGTCAAGGAAGCCGCCGCCTGACCGAGGCGCGGCGCTCTTGCCGATTTCGCTGCCCTGCGACATCGGCGCTCGATTGCCGCAACGGCTTCCTCGGTCTATGTAACATTGCATGAGCGACGCCAGCGAACGCCCCGCTATCTGGACCGATTTCGCCAATCCGACACGCTTTGTCGGGCTGGCGGATCGGCTCGTGCCATGGCTGGCCGGCATTTCGGCGGTCATTCTGGCTATCGGCCTTTATATGAGCTTTGCGGCGCCGGAAGATTTCCAGCAGGGCATCACCGTTCGCATCATGTATATCCATGTGCCGTTCGCATGGCTTTCAATGCTGTGCTACTCGGTGATGGCGGTTTCGGCGCTCGGAACCCTGGTGTGGCGTCATCCGCTGGCCGATGTCGCGCTCAAAGCAGCCGCCCCCATTGGCGCCGTCTTCACGGCGCTGGCGCTGATCACCGGCTCCATCTGGGGCAAGCCGATGTGGGGAACATGGTGGGTGTGGGATGCGCGGCTGACATCCGTGTTCGTGCTTTTCCTGATGTATCTCGGCATCATGGCGCTGACGCGCGCGCTGGACGATGTTGGCCGTGCCTCATGGGCGGCCGCGATCGTCACGCTGGTCGGCTTCATCAACATCCCGATCATCAAATTCTCGGTCGACTGGTGGAACACGCTGCATCAGCCGGCCTCGGTGTTCCGGCTCGATGGCCCGACCATCGATCCCAGCCTGCTATGGCCGCTGCTGGTCATGGCGGTCGGCTTTACCTTCCTGTTCTTCGCGCTTCACCTGAGCGCGATCCGAACGGAGATTTGGCGGCGGCGGGTGACCGCCATGCGCCGGATAGCGGCGCGCAACGCCGAGCGGCTGCCGGCTTAAGTCAAGCCATCAGCCCGCGCGCCGCCACCGGCAGCGTCTTGACCACTTCCTCGCCTGAAATCAGGTGAACCTGGTCGAATAGATTGACCACGACACAGCAATGGTCGGGAACGATGCGCACCCGCTCGCCGATGCGAAGGTTGGCGCTGCCGCAAAGCAACAGCTTGCCATGTTCCTCGCTAAGGCCGTTGACGGTTGCGTCCGGCATGCCCAGCACCTCGCCGAAATCGGAAAGCCCCATGGTGTCACTGGACAGCGCTTTCGAGCCGGCATCGATGATCGCCCGCGTCGCCGTTGGATGGCTGACCACGGTTGCCAGCACGGTAAGCGCGCAGTCGTCCAACGTCGCCGCGCCATGGGCGACCTGATAGCGGTCCATGTAAATATAGGTGCCGGGCCGATATTCGGTGATGACGGTTTCCTCGGCCGCGCGCCACATATCGGGAGTACCGCCGCTGGAAATGCGCAGGCATTCAAGCCCGGCATGCAGAAGCGCATGCTTTGCGCCGCGCAGCCAGTCCTCCGCCTCGTCGGGCCGTCCCGGCGCTGGAAACGTCATCAGCCCGCCAAAGGACAGGCCATTTGCGGCGTCGATGTCGCGCGCCAGCGCCAAAGCTTCTGCGGCCGACTGCACGCCGCATCGACCCATGCCGGTATCGCATTCGACCAGCACTTGCAGCCTGTGGCCGGCATCGGCAAAGGTATCAGTTAGCCCGGCAAGCGTTTCGGCATTGTCTACGGTGACGGATAGCGTGACGCGCCGATGCAAGGCCAGAAGCCGCTCCAGCTTCGTTTTGCCGAGGATGTTGTACGGCAGGAAAATATCGCCAAGCCCGGCATCCGCCATCACCTCG
>DASYCS010000273.1:0-3906 GCA_036500025.1 Mesorhizobium sp.
CGGCAAGCCGGAAAACATCATCGAGAAGATGGTCGAAGGCCGTCTGCGCAAGTTCTACGAGGAAGTCGTGCTGTTGAAGCAGGCCTTCGTGCTCAATCCCGACGTCACCGTCGAGCAGGCGCTGAAGGAAGCGGAGAAGGAGATCGGCGCGCCCGCCAAGATTTCCGCCTATCTGCGCTTTGCTCTGGGCGAGGGCATCGAAAAGGAAGAGACCGATTTCGCCGCGGAAGTGGCCGCTGCGGTAAAGGGTTGAAGCCGGTTTCGCTTGCCGACGCCGGCGGCGCGCTGGCTAAGAATTGAACTTCGAAAGGACCGCGACGAAATTCCGTCGCGGTCTTTTCATTTGAATAGCGATGAAAGTTCGCCGTCCCGGAGTGAGCCATGCCGTCTCATGAATTGCTGATCGCGTTTTTCATTACCACGGCGATCTTCGCCTATATTCCAGGACCGGCCATGCTTTATGCCGCAGCCCAGACGGTGGCCGGTGGCCGCTCATCCGGGTTGATGGCGGCGCTCGGCATTCATCTGGGCTGTTATGTCCATGTCTTTGCGGCGGCGGCCGGGCTTTCCGTGCTGTTTCATGCCGTGCCGGTGCTGTATCTCGCCGTCAAGCTTGGTGGCGCCGCCTATCTAATCTGGCTCGGCGTGGCGATGTTTCGCGAAAAGGATCGTGGCGGCGCGGACATCGAACCGATCCGGCCCAAGGCCGGGCGTCGCGCGTTTTTCGAAAGCGTGACGATCGAAGTGCTTAATCCCAAGACGGCGATATTCTTCCTGGCTTTCCTGCCGCAGTTTATCGATTTGTCGGCGGCATTTCCGGTCTGGTTGCAGTTCGTCATCCTCGGTACGGCGGTAAATCTGATGTTTTCCTCGGCCGATATCGTCTGCGTGTTTCTGGCCGGCGGCGTGATGGACACAATCCGGCGCTCAAGCCGCGCACAGCGCTACATGCGTAAGGCCGGTGGCGCGGTGCTTGTTGGACTTGGCCTGCGGCTTGCCCTGGAGAAATCCTGACAGCCTGCCCGCCGGATCGGAAAGCAGCGCCGCTTCAAGCGCTTCCGGTCATTTCATGGTGCTTTCCACAGGGCGCACCGCGTGACATGCGAGCAGCCTTCGTGTATCGCACCCAAAGCATTCTGGAGCAGGCTGGCCGCAAGGCGCGCCGCCCATACGCATAATTCGCAGCACGATGAGGACATAGATGACAGCCAAGCCTCTTTACCGACGTGTGTTGCTGAAGGCGTCGGGCGAGGCGTTGATGGGCGAGCAGCATTTCGGCATCGACGTTTCGGTGGTCGACCGCATCGCCGCCGATATTGCAGATGCGCGCGCACTGGGCATCGAGGTTGGCGTCGTCATCGGCGGCGGCAATATCTTTCGCGGTGTGGCGGTGGCTTCCAAGGGTGGCGACCGCGTGACCGGCGACCATATGGGCATGTTGGCGACCGTCATCAATTCGCTGGCGCTGCGCACCTCGCTGATCAAGATCGGCGTCGATGCGGTGGTGCTGTCGGCCATCGCCATGCCGGAACTGTGCGAAAGCTTCTCGCAGCGGCAGGCGACCGCCTATATGGACGAGGGCAAGGTGGTGATCTTCGCCGGCGGCACCGGCAATCCGTTCTTCACCACCGATTCGGCGGCGGCGCTGCGTGCGGCTGAAATCGGCGCCGACGCGCTGTTCAAGGGCACGCAGGTCGATGGCGTCTATTCGGCAGATCCGAAAAAAGACCCGAACGCCACCCGTTTCGAGCGCATTACCCATGCCGAAGTGATCAATAAGGGCCTTTCCATCATGGATACGGCCGCGATTGCCCTTGCGCGTGAAAACAACATTCCGATAATCGTCTATTCCATTCACGAGGCGGGTGGCCTAGGCGAAATCCTGAGAGGCGGCGGCCGCTGCACGGTGGTGGCGGACGCCTGACCGGGCTTAACTCCGCCGGTGTTCTTGAAGCCGGCCGGACCCTAACCAAAGACGCGCGCCCGAGCGGGCCGAGGAGGCAACGATGAGCGGTTACGATGATCTTAAGCGGCGCATGGACGGGGCGATTGCCGCGTTCAAGCACGACCTCGCTTCGCTGCGCACCGGCCGCGCCTCCAGTAACCTCCTCGATGCCATTCAGGTGCAGGCTTACGGCGCGACAATGCCCATCAACCAGGTCGCCAACGTCTCGGTGCCGGAGCCGCGCATGATCTCGGTTTCCGTATGGGACAAGGCGATGGTCAGCGCGGTGGACCGCGCCATCCGTGAATCCAACCTGGGTTTCAATCCGATCGTCGATGGCACCAACCTGCGCATTCCGCTGCCCGAGCTTAACGAGCAGCGCCGCAAGGAACTGGTCAAGATTTCGCAGACCTATGCCGAAAACGCCCGTGTCGCGGCGCGCCATGTGCGGCGTGACGGCATGGATTCGCTGAAAAAGGCGGAAAAGGACGGCGATATAAGCGAGGACGACCAGCGCAAGCAGTCCGATCAGGTCCAGAAACTGACGGACGAGACGATCGGCGTCATCGACAGCTTGCTTGCCGAGAAGCAAACGGAAATCATGCAGGTGTAGGCTTCGCCCTCCATCGGCCCGAAAGCAAGAACATGACAACCCCCGCGCATGTCGCGATCATCATGGACGGAAACGGTCGCTGGGCCAAGGCGCGGGGCCTGCCGCGGCTCGCCGGGCATCGCGCCGGCGTGGAGGCGTTGCGCAAGGCGGTCCGCGCGGCGCCCGACCTCGGTATTTCCTACCTGACGGTCTATGCGTTTTCGTCCGAGAACTGGTCGCGGCCGAAGTCCGAGGTCAGCGACCTCATGGGCCTGCTGAAGCTTTTTATCCGACGCGATCTGGCGGAATTGCACCAGAACGGCGTGCGCGTGCGCATCGTCGGCGACCGGGGCGGCCTCAAGCCCGACATTACCGGGCTGCTCGACGAGGCGGAGGCCCTGACCGCCTCGAACACGGCGCTCACCTTGGTCATCGCTTTCAATTACGGCGGACGCAACGAAATCGTGCGCGCTGCCCGCAAGCTTGCTCAAGCCGCGATGCGCGGCGAAATCGATGTCGACGCGATCACGTCCGAGACGTTCGCCGCCTCGCTCGACACGACCGACATTCCAGACCCCGAACTTTTGATCCGCACCAGCGGCGAGCTTCGCCTGTCGAATTTCCTGCTCTGGCAGGCGGCCTATAGCGAACTGGTGTTCTTGCAATGCTATTGGCCGGATTTCAGCCGTGAGCATCTTGTCGATGCCTTGCGCGACTTCGCCGGCCGCGAGCGTCGCTTTGGCGGCGTCACGGCTCGGGAAGCCGTGTCGTGAGCAACCTCCAGCTTCGCATCGTTTCGGCGACCGTGCTGGCGATCTTGGTGCTTGGGCTGACTTGGCTGGGCGGCCTGCCGTTCCGCCTGCTTTGCGCCGTCATTTCAGCCGCGGTTTTCTATGAATGGTCGCGCATGTCGCGTCCGACGCCCGCCGCCGGGCTTGGCCTGTTGCCAGAAGCGCTGATGGCGGTGTTCATCGTGGCGTTGGTTGCCGGGTTTTCCGCGCAAAACCTGCTATTGCTGCTGGCTGTAATCGTGGTCGCGGGGGCGGTGTTCGGCCCGTTGCAGGGCAGGGGGCAGTGGGAAGCGGGCGGCCTCGCCTATGCGGGTCTGTCCGGCTTGACGCTGGCGCTGCTGCGCGACGGCGACCGTTCCGGCCTCGTCGCCATCCTGTTTCTGTTTGCGGTGGTGTGGGCGACCGACATACTCGCTTATTTCGTCGGCCGCGCGGTCGGCGGCCCGAAACTCGCGCCGTCCATTTCTCCCGGCAAGACCCGAAGCGGCGCGCTCGGCGGCGCGGCCGGCGGCGTGGTCGCCGGCGTTTTGCTCGGAGTAGCCATCGGCGCCGGCAACGTCGCCATGCTGGGCGTGGTC
>DASYCS010000274.1:0-1557 GCA_036500025.1 Mesorhizobium sp.
AGCGAATTCGTCACCACGCTCTATGGCCGCAACCGCAAGTCGGCGGGCGAAATCCTTTGGCAAGGCAGGCAGGTCGCGGTTGATTCCGAGCACGACGCCATCAAGCTTGGCATGGCGCTGGCACCCGAAAGCCGCCGCGACCAGGGCCTCTGCCTCAACCTGCCGGTCGGCCTCAACCTGAATTTGCCGATCTATAAGCGGCTTTCGCAAAACATGCTGATCTCCGGCAGCGAGGAGAAATCCCACGCCGACCGCCAGATCGCCGGCCTGCGCATCAAGACGCCCACCCGCAACGTGCTGGCATCCAGCCTGTCGGGGGGCAACCAGCAGAAGATCGTCATCGGCAAATGGCTGAACCACGGCGCCAAGCTGTTCATCTTCGACGAACCGACGGTCGGCGTCGATGTCGGCACCAAGGCCGAGATTTACCGCCTGTTCGGTCAGTTGCTGGCAGGCGGGGCGGGCATCATCCTGATCTCGTCCTACCTGCCGGAAGTCTATGAACTATCCGACAGGTTGCATGTGTTCCGCGCGGGGCGGCTGGTCGCCAGCCACGGCTTCCGCGCAGCCAGCCACGAAGACGTGTTGACGCAGGCCATCGGCTGACGCAGGCGCGAATAACAATAAAAACGGGGAGCGAAAGATGAGCACCGAAACCGTATCCATCGAAAAGCCGAAGCGGAACTACAACGTGCTGTTCGGCCTGACGCTGCTTTTGCTTCTGGCGGCGTTGTGGATCGCCCTTTCGCTGGCGACGCCCAGCTTCGCCTCCGGCATCAACATCGCCAATCTTCTGCGCCAGGGATCGATGATCGCCATCCTCGCCGTCGGCCAGACATTCGTCATCATCACCGGCGGCATCGACCTTTCAGTCGGCGCCATCGTTGGCTTCTGCACCGTTATCCCCGCCTTGATGATCAACGCGGGCTGGCCCGTCTGGGTCGCCGTGCTGGCCACGCTGCTGGTTGGCGTCGGCATCGGCCTTTTCCATGGTTTCGGCATCGTGCGGATGGGCCTGCCCCCCTTCATCATCACGCTGGCCACCTTGACCTCGCTGCGCGGCATCGGCTTGCTGATGACCAACGGCAATTCGATTTCGATCCGAAGCGACGCCTTCCAGGAATTTTCCCGCAATTCGTTTCTCGGCGTGCCCAACCTGTTCTGGATGGTGATCCTGGTCGGCGTGCCTTCCTATATCTTCCTTCATCACAGCCGCTGGGGCCGCTATCTGTTTTCGGTCGGCTCGAATGCCGAGGCATCGCGCCTGTCGGGCGTCAACGTGCCGCGCACCATCTACATGGCCTATATACTTTCGGGCCTCTGCGCCGCCTTTGTCGGCGTGCTGCTGGCCTCGCGCATCGGCATCGGCAACCCGACGCAGGCGGAGGGCTGGGAGTTGCAGGCCATCGCCTCGTCGGTGATCGGCGGCACCTCGCTGTTCGGCGCCATCGGCTCGGTACACGGCCCGCTGCTTGGCGCCTTCATCCTCGCCACCATCAACAATGGCGCGAACCTCTTGAACGTCAATTCGTTCTGGCAGCGCGTCATCACCGGCGC
>DASYCS010000275.1:0-1620 GCA_036500025.1 Mesorhizobium sp.
CGCCAACGACAAGGTCCAGTCATAAAGTCCGCGCAGCATGGGTCCCTCTTGAGGTGCGCCGCCTGAATAGGAAAAAACCCGGCGCCACACAATGGCCGCGCCTTCACGAAATCGACAGGCGCCGCCTTCGGCGATGCCGGGCAGGCTCGCGCGCGCCGGAGCGTTTCGGGATTGGGCGGTTTTTTGCGCCTCGGGCGGTGAGGCGATCCATGCGGGGGTGCTGGTCAATGTGGGTCATCGGCCGAGCAAACCGACAAAGCGGGCGGTCACTCGCCCGGAAGCCCAAAGGCCGGGCCGGGCCAAATCCTTCGGCCTTCGCCTCGACCGCGTCACCAATACGATCCTCGACAGGGCCTCGACCTTGCCCAGAGCCTTACCGTTGGAATGCTGCCCGCTAGTCAGAAGCGCTCCGGCGGGCAAGACTTTCGCAATCCTGTTGACGACCATGGGTCCGGGCGTGTAGTTCGCGCCCATCTACTGTCGGCGCCTTGAAGCCCGGCCACTAGGTTCCGCCGCCGCTTCGGCTGGACCTGCAACGCCTGTGCGGGTGTGGTGGAATTGGTAGACGCGCTGGACTCAAAATCCAGTTCCGAAAGGAGTGCCGGTTCGACCCCGGCCACCCGCACCATTTCCCGACCTCAGGCCTGTTCGCTGCGTTGACCCCCTTGGGAGACGGCCTTTGCGGGCCGGCGGTTCTCATAACCGGCCGTTAAAAGCATTCGGCGCCGCATCCGTTGGGATACAGCGCCGAATTTTTTTAGCGGGATCGCTTCGCGTCAGGCGAAAGCGCCGTGGCAATGCTTGTATTTCTTGCCGGAACCGCAGGGGCAGGCTTCGTTGCGGCCGACCTTGCCCCAGGTCGCCGGGTTGTTAGGGTCGCGATTTTCCGGTGCGACGACGGCTTCGGACTTGGCCAGAATGGCGGTTTCGCCGCCCTGGAAATCGTCTTCGCCGGTCGTGCCGTCGATGTGGCTGCCAAATGCTTCCGGCGCCTGCGGAGGCGGGGCTTCGGCAGCCTGGCGCACCAGTTCGACGCGCATCAGTTGCGCCGTGACGGCCTGGCGCAGATTGCCCAGAAGCGCCTGGAACAGCTCGAACGCCTCGCTCTTGTATTCCTGGAGCGGATCGCGCTGCGCATAGCCGCGGAAGCCGACGACCGAACGCAAATGGTCGAGGTTGACGATATGCTCGCGCCACAGCGCATCCAGCGACTGCAACACCACCGAGCGCTCGACATAGACCATCACCTCCGGCCCGAAGCGTTCGGCCCGGTCGGCGGCGGCGGCATCGGCGGCAGCCGTGATGCGCTCGCGGATCTCGTCCTCGATGATGCCCTCTTCCTTGGCCCATTCCTCGATCGGAAGATCGAGGTTGAGGAACTGCTCAACCTCGGCCTTGAGCGTCGCGGTGTCCCACTGCTCGGCATAGGCGTTTTCAGGGATGTTCTTGGCGACGATCTCGTCGATGACGCCGGTGCGCATCTCGGTGACCATTTCGGTAAGGCCTTCGCCATCCATCAAATCGAGGCGCTGCTCGAACACCACTTTGCGCTGGTCGTTGGAGACGTCGTCATATTTCAGCAGGTTCTTGCGGATGTCGAAATTGCGCGCCTCGACCTTG
>DASYCS010000276.1:0-3816 GCA_036500025.1 Mesorhizobium sp.
CTCGCGCGCTTCGAGGCTTTCGCTATAATCGTGGCCGGCCGGCGAGACGAACCGCACCGTGCCGCCGCCCGGCCATGTCGGCTTCCTCGTCACCGCCGCGTCGTGGCGCAGGATGAGGATGCCGGAGGAACCCGGACCGCCCAGGAATTTGTGCGGCGAGACGACGATGGCGTCGATCTCGACGCCGGGCGCGGGCGTCATCGCAATGGGCAGGTAAGGTCCGCCGCCGGCATAGTCCCAGACGACTTTCGCACTAGCGTCGTTCAACAGGCGCGTGACCGCCACCACATCGGTTACGATGCCGGTGATGTTCGAGGCCGCCGAAAACGCGCCGACCACCAGCTTTCGGCCGGCCGTCTGCGCCAGAACGCTCCGCAGCATTTCAAGGTCCGGCCCGCCATCCGGTCCCTCCGCGATCTCGATGACTTCCGCGCCGCTCTCGCGCCAAGGCAGCACATTGGAATGATGTTCATAGGGACCGATGATGACGCAGGGTTTTTCGCCGGCCGCCACCGCATCGACGATGCCGAGCAGGGCGGTCAGGCGGTTCAGTCCCGCCGTTGCGCCGGCGCCGGTAAAGATCACGCCGTGCTGCCCGCCCGCCCCGCAGCTTTGCGCGACGACCTGCCGGGCCTCCCGGCGCAGGCGCGTGATGAAGCCGCCGCAATAGGAAGCTTCGGTATGGCTGTTGGCATAATAGGGCAGCACCTTTTCAAGGATGAACTGCTCGATCTGCATCAGCGCGCGTCCCGAAGCGACGTAATCGGCATAGACCATCTTCTTCGGCCCGAAGGGACCGTCGACCGTAGCGTCGATCCCGATGAGGCCGGCGCGCAGCACCGCTTCCGTGTCTGTACCGGCGAGGCTCTGCCGGAACTGGGTGAGAAGGCCCGGCTGTGGCGCGGTTTCGCTGCTAGCCATCGTGTTTTTGATCCCCATTTCCGGTCGGCATCAACATTAGAACGCAACCGGCATTGATTCTTCACCTATTTTCGGACTATTTGAGCACGAAATGGGTCAAAGTCGCGAAAAATGGAAAATCTGGATAGCTTTGATCTGAAAATCCTGCTTGCGCTTCAGCGCGACAACAGCCTGTCGCAACGCGATCTGGCCGAGCAGGTCGGCCTTTCCCAGAATGCCTATTGGCGTCGCCTGCAACGGCTGACCGCAAACGGGTTCGTCAAGGGTTCGCGCGCTGTGGTCGATCTGTCGGCGCTGGGCTTCGACCTGACGGTGTTCGTGATGATCAAGACCCGCCACCACTCGAAGGAGTGGGCGGATGGCTTCCGCAGCCATGTCGGCCGCCTGCCGGAGGTGGTGGATTTCTACCGTATCGGTGGCGATTGGGACTATCTGCTGAAAGTCGTCACCAAGGGCATGGCCGGCTATGACGGCTTCTACCAGAAGCTGATCACCGATTTCGACCTCGCCACGGTGACCGGCATTTTCTCGATGGAAGCAATCCTCGAAAACCGCCCGATTGGCTTGAACAACCCACGCTGAGACGGCGATGGCCTGGCGAAAACCGGTTTGAAGCGCGGAATTCCGGCCTTCCGGCAGCGCGCCTTCGCCGCTCTCCGGTTTGATGGGGGCTATGCCCCCGTTTTTTTTGAGTGTTGCCGGCGCTAAAAGATGCTTTTTGCCGGGCAGGCGGGTTTTTCCATCCCGCTGATATGGTTTGGCCTCGAAAAATCGAGGTCTTCGCTCATCCGCCTACCACTCGACAAAGGAAGTTCCGTTCATGAAGACACATGCGCAGGTGGTGGTTATCGGCGGTGGCCTGATGGGCTGCTCGATCCTTTATCACCTCGCCAAGCATGGCTGGACCGATATCGTCCTGCTTGAGCGCTCGGAACTAACCTCCGGCTCGACCTGGCATGCCGCCGCCAACATTCATGGCCTGCACGATTCCACCAACACCAGCCGCCTGCAACACTATACGATGGCGCTCTACAAGGAGCTGGAAACCGAGACTGGCCAGGGCTGCGGCGTCTTCCAGCCTGGCTCGCTCTATCTCGCCCAGACCGAGGCGCGCGAGCATCAGCTGAGGCTTCAGGAAGCCAAGGCGCGCCGCTACGGCATGGACTTCTACGAGGTCAGCCGCACCGAGGCCGAGCGGCTGCACCCGCTGGTCGATTTCGACGGTGTCCGCTGCATCATGTTCGAGCCGCAGGGCGGCAATGTCGATCCTTCCGGCGTGACCATGGCCTATGCGGCGGGCGCAAGGCAGCGCGGCGCCGAAATCCATCGCTTTACGGCGGTGACCGGCACCGAGCAGCAGACCGATGGAAGCTGGATCGTGCGTACCGACAAGGGCGATATCCACACGCAATGGGTGGTCAACGCCGCCGGCCTGTGGGCGCGCGAAGTCGCCGCCATGGCCGGTCTGAAGGTGCCGCTCATCCCGACCGAGCACCAGTATTTCGTTACCGAAACGATCCCCGAAATCGCCGCGCTCGATCGCCGCCTGCCTTCGGTGGCCGACCGCGACGGCGAATATTATCTGCGCCAGGAAGGCCTTGGCCTTTTGATCGGCGCCTATGAGCGCAACATGAAATTCTGGGCGGAAGACGGTACGCCACTCGATTTCGGCCATGAACTGTTTCCCGACGATCTCGACCGCATCGAGGAGAACATGCTGCGCGCCATTGCGCGCGTGCCGGCTGTCGGAAACGCCGGCGTCAAGAAGGTCATCAATGGCCCGATGATCTGGTCGCCGGACAGTTCCGCTCTGTTCGGGCCGGTGCCGGAGCTGAACAATTATTTCTGCTGCATCGGCCTCATTCCGGGCTTCTCGCAATCAGGCGGCTTGGGCAAGCTGGCCGCCGAATGGATGATCGAGGGCGAGCCGACGCTCGACATGTTCGCCTGGGATCTGGCGCGCTTCGGCTCGTGGGCCGACAAGGCCTTCACCAAGGCCCGTGTGCAAGACCAGTACAGCCACCGCTTCAAGATCCATTTCCCCAACGAGGAACGCGCTGCCGGCCGTCCCGTGCGCACCCGCGCCGCTTATGCGATGCAGAAGGAAATGGGCGGCATCTTCGGCCTCAATTATGGCTGGGAGCATCCGCTGTGGTTCGCCGCCGAGGGCGAGCCGCGCGAGGAATCCATCGGCTTTGCGCGCCAGAACTGGTGGGAGCCGGTCGGCCGCGAAGCGCGCATGCTGCGCGAAAATGTCGGCATCATCGATATTTCGAACTATGCGAAATATGAGGTGCGCGGGCCGGGCGCCGAAGCCTGGCTGAACAAGCTGCTGGCCAACCGCATGCCGAAGGAAATCGGCCGCTCCTGCCTGACGCCGCTGATTGGCAAGCGCGGCGGCATTGCCGGCGATTTCACGGTGACGCGGCTTGGCGAGGAAGAGTTCATGGTGTTCGGCTCCGGCATGGCCGAACGCTTCCACCAGCGCTATTTCAAGGCCGTGCCGCTACCGGCCGGCACCACGTTCACCTCGATGACGCAGGCGCTGTGCGGCTTCAATGTCGCCGGGCCGAAGTCGCGCGACCTGTTGCAGCAGCTGACCAATGCCGACCTTTCGACAGCGTCCTTCCCGTTCATGCGCTCGCGCCGGATCGCGGTGCAGGGCATCGACGTGATCGCGCTGCGCGTGTCGTTCACCGGGGATCTCGGCTGGGAACTGCACTGCGCCGAGGCCGATCAGGCAGCGCTTTATGAACTGCTGATTGCCGAAGCCCGCAAGGATGGCGGCGGCCCGGTCGGCTCGCGGGCGCTGATGTCGCTGCGCGTCGAGAAGGGCTATGGCAGCTGGAGCCGCGAATACTCGCCGGAATATTGGCCGCAGGAGGTCCACATGGA
>DASYCS010000277.1:0-3973 GCA_036500025.1 Mesorhizobium sp.
TTCGAGGACCTTGCCGAACGCCACGAAGACGCACCGACTGCGATCGTCATGCTTGACTGAAGGAATATAGAAATGCCGCGCTTTTCAGCAAATCTCTCCATGCTTTTTCAGGAGCATGATTTTCTCGACCGCTTCGACGCCGCTGCCGCCGCCGGCTTCAAGGGCGTCGAATATGTCGGCCCCTACGACCACGCGCCCGATGTCGTCGCGGCGCGGCTGAAGAAGAACGGTCTGGAGCAAGTGCTGTTCAACCTGCCGCCCGGCGACTGGGCGAAGGGCGAGCGCGGCATTGCGGTACTGCCTGACCGCGTCGAGGAATTTCGCGCAAGCGTCGACACCGCCATCACCTATGCGAAGGCGCTTGGCTGCCCGCAGGTCAATTGCCTGGCGGGTATCGCGCCGGCGGGCGCCGAGCGGCAGATGCTGGAGACTGTCTTCGTCGAAAACCTGAGTTTTGCGGCCGACAGGCTGGAAAAGGCGGGGATCAAGCTGCTGATCGAGCCGATCAACACGCGCGATATGCCGGGCTTCTTCCTCAATTATTCCGACCAGGCGCTGGCGCTCATCAACCGCATCGGTTCGAAGAACCTGTTCCTGCAATATGACATCTATCACATGCAAATCATGGAGGGGGATCTCGCCCGTACCATGGAGGAAAACCTCGGCCGCATCGCGCATATCCAGCTTGCGGACAATCCCGGCCGTCATGAGCCGGGGACGGGCGAGATCAATTATCCGTTCCTCTACGAGCACATCGACCGCATCGGTTATTCCGGCTGGATCGGCGCCGAATACAAGCCGAAGGCGGGTACGGAGGCGGGGCTTGGCTGGCTTCGCCAATTGAACGGCAAAGGCAGCGTCGCAGCCTGAGCACAAGTGCGTAACTATCTGGAAGGACAGGGAAATGGAAACCATCGGCTTCATCGGCCTTGGCATTATGGGCGCGCCTATGGCGGGGCATCTGCTTGACGCCGGTTACCCTGTCGTGTCGTCGAACCACCGCTCCGCGCCGCCGGCCGATCTGGTTGCCAGGGGCCTGAAGACGGTGGCCGGCCACGGCGCCGTCGCCGAGGCCGCCGACATCATCATCCTGATGGTGCCGGATACGCCGCAGGTGGCCGACGTGCTGTTTGGCGAGAACGGCGTCGCGGATGGGCTGGCCAAGGGCAAGCTCGTCATCGACATGAGTTCCATTTCGCCGATCGAAACCAAGGAATTCGCCAAAAAGATCAACGGACTTGGCTGCGACTATCTCGATGCGCCGGTGTCTGGCGGCGAGGTTGGCGCAAAGGCCGCGTCGCTGACCATCATGGTGGGCGGCGAGGAAAAGGCGTTCGAACGGGCAAAGCCGGTCTTCGACAAAATGGGCAAGAACGTCACGCTGGTCGGACCGAACGGCGTCGGGCAGACCACCAAGGTGGCAAACCAGATCGTCGTGGCGCTGACCATCGAGGCGGTGGCCGAAGCGCTGGTATTCGCATCGAAAGCCGGCGCCGATCCGGCTAAGGTCAGGCAGGCCTTGATGGGCGGGCTGGCGGCCTCGCGCATTCTGGAGGTGCATGGCGAGCGCATGATAAAGCGCACCTTCGACCCCGGTTTTCGCATCGAATTGCACCAGAAAGATCTCAATCTGGCGCTCGAAGGGGCGAAATCGCTCGGCATTTCGCTGCCGAACACCTCGACCACGCAGCAGCTTTTCAATTCGTGCGCGGCAAACGGCGGCGCGAAGGAAGACCACTCGGCGCTGGTGCGGGCGCTGGAGCGGATGGCTAATCACGAGGTGGCCGGCTGAAATTCCGTGACAGAAAGGCCCGGCGCGGCGACGCGGCGGGCCTTTTTGGTCATGCGCCCTCGACGGAAGAAAAGCCCTCGAACTGCGGATGGCCGAAAACGGTCAGCTTCGAGGTGCCGGCGTTCTTGTGCGCGTCGCGAAAGTTTTCGGACTTCGTCCAGGCGACGAAGTCTTCCTTGCTTTCCCAAACGGTGTGCGAGGCAAACAGGGTGGAGTTCTTCTCCGCGTTGAATTCGCTGCGCAACAGGTGGAATTCCCGGAACCCCTTCATTTCCGAAAGGGTGGATTTGCGGTTTTTCCAGACAGCCTCAAACGCCTCCTCCTGGCCCGGCATCACCTGGAAACGGTTCATCGCGACGTACATGGCAGTCCTTTCTGGTCGGTGTAAGCTCGTCTAATCGGGGCGGCGGGAGTGAAGCCATTGCCGTCCGATGGTGTAGAGCGGCGGAAGCGGTGAACCGCTGCCGCCGTTCTGGAACGTTCCTAGCCGCCAAAGCGCATCGTTGCCGCCAGCTTCAGCGTCACGCCCGGCTCGTAGAGGGTGCTCGTGGTCGTGGCGTTGAGCGGATTGGCGTATTTGACATCGAAGATATTGTCGACGCGGAAATCGAACTTGTAGTTTTCATTTGCCTGGTAGCTGGCGAAAGCATTGACCAGCGTATAATCCTTGGCCGTCGCATTGCCCTTGGGCTTGCCGTTGTACTGAACTTCGCCGCCCACCGTCAGCCTGTCTTCAAGGAAGCGGAAGCCGAGCTGGCCGGTAAGCTGGGAGGACGGCACCGTTGTCAGATCGGCCCGCACGCCGTTTTCGTCCACGGTGTGGCCGTTGATGATGGAAGCGGAGAGGCCGGCGAAGCCCCAGGCGGCATCGTAGACGCCTTCGAATTCGAAACCTCTGATCTTCGCATTGGCAAAGTTCTGATACTGAGAGCAGATCGGCGCATAAGTCACATCGGGGTTGGTCAACAAATCCCAGCGCACCGGGCACAGGCCGGTTGTATCGGTAAACGCCGAAATCGTCGTGCTGCCGATGTAGTCGTCGACATCGTTGTTGAAGTATGCGGCCTTCAGGCGAAGCGCATCACCAGCCTCGATGACGCCGTCGGTCTTGTAGTTGGCGCCGAATTCCCAGGTCTTGCCGGTTTCAGGCCGCAGGTCCGGATTGGGCAGGAAGGGGAAGGTGGCACCGGCAGGATGCATGCCGTTCATCAGCGTTTCGGTGATGGAGGGCGAGCGATAGCCCTCGGCATAGGTGCCGTAGAACTGGAGGCCTTGCAGCGCTGCCGTGTCGAATGGCGAGACGCCGACGGTTATGCGCGGCGACAGGCGGTCGCCGGAATTGTCGGCGGTTTCGCTATCGAGCTTGTAGCTGTCATAGCGCAGGCCGGCGATCACTTCGAGCCAATCCCAAGTAACCTTGTCCTGGACGTAGCCGCCGCTTACCCGCCGCTTGCCGGAAGGCGTGTAGGTGTCCATGCCGCCGCCCGGATCCTGCGTGACCATGTCGTCGCTCACCCAGTCGCCGCCATAGGTCAGTTCATGCTGGAGCGCGCCGGTTTCGAAGCGCGACGTGTTCCAGAGGTCGAAGCTCCAGGTATCGAGGTCGTAGTTGGTCTGCGCGCCGGCCGGGATGATGGTTGGAAGGCCGGTCTTCGGGTCGAACTGGCCACCGCTGAGCGTCGTCAGGTAGGTCCGGTCGAGGCCCGTCTTGTTGTAGGAAGCGTTGATGTGCAGGTCCAGCCAGCTCTTGTCCTCGTCGGTGATGTTGTAGCGTGCGGTAAACGTGTTCTGCCGCAGGCCAAGGTCCGAAACCGGAGCGCCGCCGCTGGTTTCGTTCCAGTTGTCGCTGGAGCCGATCCAGCCGAGCTTCAGCTCGCTGTTCTCGCTGGGGCGGATAGTGGTCTTGAGCAGGCCGCCAAGCACGTCGAATCCGGAGCCGGCAACCTTGTCGCCATCGCCATCCTTGTAGTCATCATAGTTGCGATAGACGATATTGCCGAGCACATCGGCGTTTTCATTGAAGCGGTAAGCGCCCGTGGCGCTGGTGGTCCAGCCCTGGCCGTTCGTTTCGTAGCGGCCGGTCATTGAGCCGGCCCAGCTTTCGTCAGGTTTCAGGAAATTGGTCGCGTCCTTGGTGTCGAAGAAGACGACGCCGCCGATCGCGCCGGAACCGTAGGTGTT